>NZ_KV812097.1:63922-102667 GCF_001813335.1 Neisseria sp. HMSC055H02
AAACTTCTGGATTCCCGCCTGCGCGGGAATAACGGCAATCAAACATTCAAATTTTCGCAAGCAGTCTATTTAAGGTCGTCTGAAAGTTGACAGAACAAGGAACGGAATATGTGGAATTTAATCAACGCCCCCGAAACGGAAATCTTCGGCATCGCCATCGCGCTGATGGTTTTACTCGGCGTGTTGGAAGTCATCTCCATGCTGGCGGGCGGCATCAGCGACTGGCTGGACAACCTGCTGCCCGACAGCCTGACCGAAACCGCGCACGCCGAAGTCGGGCTGGATGCGGCGGACGCGGGCGTGTTCGTCAGGTTTCTGAGCTGGCTGTATGTCGGTCGCGTGCCGGTATTGATGCTGATGGTGGTGTTCCTTGCCGTGTACGGACTGACGGGCTACCTGTTTCAGACGACCTTTGCTGCCGTGTTCGGCAGCTATCTGAACGGATGGCTGGCGGCAATCGCCGTGTGGTTCCTTTCGCTGCCGCTGGTGCGCCTGACGGCGGGTGGCTTGTACAAAATCATGCCCAAAGACGAAACCACCGCCGTTTCGCAGGAAAGCCTAATCGGACGCATCGGCACAGTGGTGCTGGGCGAGGCGCGGGCAGGCAGCGCAGCGCAGGTGCGGGTGAAGGATGTGTACGGGCAGCAGCATTATGTGATGGCAGAACCGGATTCCGACGAAGTGTTGAAACAGGGCGACGCGGTGTTGCTGGTGTCGCTGGAGGGAAATACGTTTAAGGCGATTTTGAATCCGAGCGGGAGTTTGGTGGATTGAGGTCGTCTGAAAAGATAAACGCCGGTTTGCAATGAACCATCATTTTTTATCAGATTAGAAAAACAAAACGGGGATAGATATGGATCATTTGGCGCAGCCTGAGCGCGATATGCAATCCCGCATCGAAGCGTTGAAAAACAAGCTGCCGCGAGGGGTTATCGTTGTCGGCGACGGGCTACTGTTTAAACATTCATTATTTAGAGGTTTGTTGTTTCAACCCTTGGTTGCTTTCTTGTTCGGTCTCATCGGCGTGGGCGGTCTCTGGCTGAAGATAGTGAAATGGATGAATCTATCGCTTTCTAGCAACATGACTTGGCTGCTGGCTATTGTATTCACGCTATGGTGGTTGTGGCGTGCGGAACGTTGGTGGTGCGGGCTGACGACCCGGAAATCGATTTATATTGATCGCGAAAAATTGATTATTTATGGTGCATTCGGACGCATCCGTTATCAAGGCGGACATGACGGGGCTTACAGGAAGTTTGACCGTATCCATATGAGTGACATCGTCGGAGTCAGCCTGATTACCGAACGCAGAGGAACAACAGTCATCGGCGGGCTGCTGGGCTTAGGAAGACACAATATCTGCACAACAGCTTCCCGAAACGCATTGATTGAATTAACAGGTTGGCAGTGATATTCAAGGTATAAGCTCGGTAGGTCGGATTCTTGAATCCGACAAATTGCCCCGTTTCATCAGTATTGCACATAACCGAAATTATCGGATTCAAGAATCTGACCTACCTTTAAAACCCAAAATTTTTAACCTTTCAGACGACCCCAAACCCTAAAAAACCGTCTGAACCCACGCCCCTCAAGGGTATATCGACAACAAGAAAGGAAAACCCATGAACTTAGTTTCCATCGGCATCATCGCCGGCGTCATACTCGTCGCGCTGTTCGTACTCGGCCTTATTCTCACCCGCCTGTACCGCCGCGCCAGCAAAGAAGTCTCCTTCGTCCGTACCGGCTTCGGCGGCGAAAAAGTCATCATGAACGGCGGCGCGATGGTGCTGCCCGTGCTGCACGAAATCATCCCCGTCAACATGAACACATTGCGTCTCGAAGTACGCCGCGCGGCGCAGCAGGCGTTGATTACCCGCGACCGGATGCGCGTTGACGTCATGGCGGAATTTTACGTCCGCGTCAAACCCAGCGCCGAGAGCATCGCCACCGCCGCGCAAACGCTGGGTATGAAAACCATGTCGCCCGACGAATTGAAAGATCTCGTCGAAGGTAAATTCGTCGATGCCCTGCGCGCTGTCGCCGCCGAAATGGCGATGGAAGAGCTGCACGAAAAACGTGTTGATTTCGTTCAGAAAGTGCAACAAGTCGTGAGCGAAGACTTGTTTAAAAACGGCCTCGAACTCGAAACCGTTTCCCTGACCGGCCTCGACCAGACCAGCTTTGAGTTTTTCAACCCACAAAACGCGTTTGACGCGGAAGGTCTGACCAAACTGACCGAAACCATCGAAGGCCGCCGCAAAAAACGCAACGAAATCGAACAAGACACCGATTTGGCGATTAAAACCAAAAACCTCGAAGCCGAGCAGCAACGCCTGAAAATCTCGCGCGAAGAAGAATACGCCAAACTCGAACAAGAACGCGAAATCGCCGTGCGCCGCGCCGAACAGGAAGCCAGCATCGCCGAGCAGGAAGCGCAGAAAAAACGCGAGGCGGAAGAAGCCAAAATCGCCGCTGAACGCGAAGTGGATTTGAAACGCATCGCCGCCGAACGCGACATTAAAAACGAAGACATCCGCAAAGCCCAAGCCGTCGAGCAGGCGGAGGTCGAACGCCGCAAAGCCATCGAGCTTGCCGAACAAGACCGCGCCATCGCCGTCGCCGAAAAATCGCGTGCCGAATCCGAAGCCAAAGCCGAGGCCGACAAAGCCCGCGCCGCCGCCGTGCGTGAAGAAGAGAGCGTGATTACCGTACGCGAAACCGAACGTGCCGAACGTGCCAAAGCGGTCGAGCTGATTGCCGCCGAAGAAGCCGCGCAAAAAGACGCGATTTCGCTCACCGTCGCCGCCGAAGCCGAGAAACAGGCCGCGCAAGACCGCGCCGAAGCCGTGCGCATCGCCGCCGAAGCCGAAGCCGAGAAACAACGCCTGCAAGCCAAAGGTGAAGCCGATGCCAAAGTCCTGTTGGCACAAGCGCAAGAGCAGCAATACAAAGTCGATGCCGAAGGTACCCGCGCCGTGAACGAAGCCGCCAACGTCCTGAGCGTCGAGCAAGTCGAAATGCAAGTGCGCCTCGCCCTGTTGAAACACCTGCCCGACATCATCCGCGAATCCGTGCGCCCGATGGAAAACATCGACGACATCAAGATTCTGCAAGTCAACGGCTTGGGCGGATTCAGCGGCGCTGCCAACAGCTCCGAAGGCGTGTCGGACGGTCAAACCACACAAGCCAGCCTCGCCGACCAAATGGTCAACAGCGCACTGCGCTACCGCAGCCAAGCCCCGCTGGTTGACGGCCTCTTGAAAGAATTGGGTCTGAACGGCGGCGACATCAACGGTCTGACGCAAGGGCTGGATAAAGGCATCGGCAAGGAATAAGCCGCGCCGTTAAGAAGGTCTGAAAGCAAAGGTCGTCTGAAACCTCGAAACAGGGTTTCAGACGACCTTTTGTCAGATGTTTTAGTATAAAATCCCACTTTCTTTTTTTCTCCCCATCCTTATCCCATGCGCCTGACCCACATCAAACTCTCCGGCTTCAAATCTTTTACCGACCCGACCACGATTCATGTTCCGGGGCAGCTTGTTGCGGTTATCGGGCCGAACGGCTGCGGCAAGTCGAATGTGATTGACGCGGTGCGCTGGGTGTTGGGCGAGGCTTCGGCGAAGCAGCTTCGCGGCGAGAGTATGCAGGACGTGATTTTTAACGGTGCGGCGACGCGCCGTCCTGCGCCGAGGGCTTCGGTGGAGCTGGTGTTTGACAACAGCGACCACAGTTTGCAGGGGGCGTGGGGGCAGTATGCCGAGGTGAGCATCAAGCGGCAGCTGACGCGTCAGGGCGAATCGACTTATTTCATCAACAATCAGACCGTGCGCCGCCGCGACATTACCGATTTATTTTTGGGTACGGGCGTGGGCGCGCGCGGTTATGCCGTTATCGAGCAGGGGATGATTTCGCGCATCATCGAAGCGCGGCCGGAGGAGTTGCGCGCCTATATCGAGGAAGCGGCGGGCGTGTCCAAATATAAGGAACGCCGCAAGGAGACGGAAGGTCGTCTGAAAGACACGCGCGAGCATTTGCAGCGTTTGGGCGATTTGCAGAACGAGTTGGCGCGTCAGGTGGAAAAGCTGGAGAAACAGGCGGAAACCGCCGAACGCTATAAATCCCTGACCGCGCAGTTGAACCAACAACAGGATTTGCTCGATTACGCCCAATGGCAGCAATCGCTTGCCGCCGCCGACAAGGCGACCGCGCAGCATCAGTCTTTGCAGGCGCAGCAGGACGAAACCGCCGCGCAGGTTCAGGCGTTAAACGACGAAGTACACGCCTTGCAGACTGCCGAACAGTCGCAGCAGCAGACGGTGCACGAATTGAGCAACAAACGCGGCGTGTTGCGCGAGCAGATTGCCCGTTTGGAAGAACAAATCCGCCATCAGCAAAACCTGCACCAACGCATCGAACGCGACAAGCAGGCGGCGCAGGCGCAGATGCAGCGCATCCATCAGGAGCAGCAGCAAATCCGCGTGCAGCTTGAAGAAAACGAGTTGCAGGCCGAAGAAAAGCAAACCGAGTTGGCGGAATGGGCGATGCAGGTTGCCGAACACGAAGAGCGTCTGCCCGAATTGGAAGAAGCCCAAGCCACGCTCAACGCCGCCTTCCAAACCCAGCAGGACGAAGCAAACCGCATCCGCCGCGAACTGGCGTTGAAGCAGCAGCAGCTTGCCCATGCCGAACAAACCGTTGCCAAGCACGAAGAGCGCAAAGGTCGTCTGAAACAGGAAAACCAAGCCCTGAACCTGCCCGACGAAGCCGAAACCGCCGCCGCGCAGGAAGCCGCCGCCTTGTTGCAAAGCCAGCAAGAGCATTACGAAGAACAAATCATTACCGCCGAAGAAGCCTTACACGCCGCACGCGAGGCGTTTCAGACGACCTCAAACCGCTTCCAAAGCCTGAAGCAGCAACACATCACCTTGCAGGCGCAGCAGCAGGCGTTGTCGCAAATCCTGTCGCAACAGCAGGAAGCCGCCGACTTCTGGCAAGCAACCGACCACGCCGCCGCGCCGCAACTGTGGCAATACATCACCGCGCCCGCTGAGTGGCAACACGCCTTGTCCGTCATCCTTGCCGAACGCCTGCACGCCCGCGCCGTGCCGCACGGCTTCGTTCCGCCCGCGCCGTTGCCGCAAGGGCAGGCGGCATGGCTTTCAGACGACCTCTCCGGCGGCATCAAAAAATCCCTGCCCGTACAGGCATTGTTGAACCAAATCCAAGCGCAGTCGCCGTTTCAGACGGCATTGCACCACTGGCTCGACGGCGTATTGTGCTCGCCCGATTTGAGCTACGCCCTCGCGCATCAAAGCGATTTGGGCGCACACCAAATATGGCTCACGCCCGAAGGCCATCAGGTCGATAAAGTCAGCGTCCTGCTCTATGCCAAACCCGAGCAGGAAAGCCTGATTGCCCAAAAAGCGCGCCTCGACGGCATCGCGTCCGAACTGGAAAACCTCGCCCCCGAACTCTCCGCCGCCGAAGCCGCGTTCAAACAGGCGGAAACCGCCGTGCGCTCGTCCGAAGTGCAACATAAAAACCTGATACAGCAGCAACAGCAGCACACGCGCCAATACAGCCAAGCGCAGCAACGCGCCGCCGAACTTTTAGCGCGCACCAACCAAGGGCAAATCCGCCGCGAACACATCGAGCGCGAACTGGCGCAGTTGGCGGAAGAGCAGACCGTGTTGCAACACACGTCCGACGGGCTTTCAGACGACATCGCTACTTTGCAGGAAGCCGCCGCCGAACTCGAACACCAACAGCAAACCACTGCACACAGCCGCCAAGAGCAGCAAGGCCGTCTGAAACAGGCGCAGCTTGCCCTGCTGGAAGCCAACCGCCAATACGGGCTGGCGGAAGTTGCCGTCCACAAGCTCAACCAGCAAAAACAAAACTACCAACAGCAAATCGCCCGGCTCGAACAGCAAACCCTGGACTGGCAGGAACGCCAGCAAGAGCTTGCCCTCGCCTATGAAACCGAGTTCCAAAACGACGAGCAGCACATCAAGCTCGACGAGTTGACCGAAGCCGTGCACACGCTGGACGAAGAATACATCGCCGTGCAGGAAAAACTCGCGCAGATTCAGGAACAGGGCAGGGAACAATACGCCCGCGTACAAACCCTGCAAACCAAGCTGCCGCAGCTTCAGGCCGCCACCCAAACCGCCCTGTTGCAACAACAGGAAGCCCTGATTAACGCCAAACGCTACCATCAAAACCTGACCGAACGCGCCGCCGATTTGGATGCGCTCGAAGCGTTGGCGAAAGAATCGCCGAAAGTATTGAACAGCAGCATCGGCAGCCTCACCCAACAAATCGAAGCCCTCGGCGCCGTCAACCTCGCCGCCCTGCAAGAACTCGAAGAAGCGCGCGAACGCGACGGCTACTACCGCAGCCAAAGCGAAGACGTGCAAGCCGCCATCACCCTTTTGGAAGAAGCCATCGCCCAAATCGACGACAAAACCAAAGCGCGTTTCAAAGAAACCTTCGACGCCGTCAACGGCAAAGTCCAAACCTTCTTCCCGACCCTGTTCGGCGGTGGCGAAGCCACACTCAAAATGATAGGCGACGACCTCCTGACCGCAGGCGTGTCCATCATGGCGCGCCCGCCCGGCAAGAAAAACAGCACCATCCACCTCCTCTCCGGCGGCGAAAAAGCCCTCACCGCCATGAGCCTCGTGTTCGCCCTGTTCAGCCTCAACCCCGCCCCCTTCTGCCTTCTGGACGAAGTCGACGCCCCGCTGGACGATGCCAACACCTCGCGTTTCTGTAACCTGGTCAAAGAAATGTCGGCGCAAACCCAGTTCCTCTACATCTCCCACAACCGCCTGACCATGGAAATGGCGGAACAGCTCGTCGGCGTAACCATGCAGGAAAAAGGCGTATCGCGCGTCGTTGCCGTGGACATCAAACAGGCGTTGGAAATGGCGGAACCGTGATGAGTTGGCGGAGTTTTGGTTGTTTGAATTTGAAATAGGAAAGGTCGTCTGAAAATGTATTTTCAGACGACCTTTTTCAGATATTCAGACGATGGGTTTAATCGTCGTCATAATCGTAGTAATCATCATCCCAGTCGCGATACTTGCGATGGTGGTGTTTGTGTTTTTTGTAACGTTTCTCATGGCGGTAGTAATCGTCGTATTCATCGCGATCACGACCATAGCGGTAGTAGTCGTCGTAGCGGTAACGGTCTTCGTACTCGTCTCTATCTTTTTGGTTCATTTTTTTATTGCGGTAGGCGTAGGCGTTACCCGCCAAACCGCCGGCAACAGCGCCTATAACGGCACTTGTTGTGTCTTTACCCACCAAGCCGCCCAAAGCTGCGCCTGCGGCCGCGCCGGCGATGGTGGCTTTTTTCCGGTTTTCAGTCCCCCGGGCTTGCGCATCGATGGCGGGAAGGCTGAGGCTGGCGGCGAGCAATACCGCCATGATTGGTTTCATAGTCATGAACTCGTCCTTTTGTGAATCACGGCTGTGCCGAAGTATTCTCATTATAATCAGTCCTTTGTTTACCTTTCGCCCGCCTGTGGAAAATTAGCGTAAACAAATGTTGCTTTTGTGCGGTGCGATTGCCGGGCTAAAGGATTAAATGGATTGAGGGCTTTTAGGATTTTAGATTTTACAGTAATAAAAAAACACCCCGAGGCCGTCATGCGGTTTCGGGGTGTCGGGTTTTCAGACAACCTGTGCGGTCTTTGTAATATTTGTTGGAAAAAGCCTATTCTTCAGGCAGCCGCCATACGGAAAGGATGAATCCTCCCCAAATGACGACGAGTGCGATAATCATCATGATGATGGCTATGGTACTCATTCTTTATCTCCTTGTTCATGTTCGTGTTCGTCTTTGACGTTGAAGTTTTGACCATGCTTCCAAGGCAGCAGCGACAGAATGACAGAAAAAACAAACAGACCGACCGACATACCCCAGCCGAAGATATTGAGGAAACCGTCGGGATAGTTCGAGTAGTTCTCTTTAAGCAGGCCGCTGGTGTCTTGGTAAAGCATATAACCGAGCATGACGACGGTAAAGATGACGCAGGCCGTCCAAATCGCACCGACGCGGACGGAGGAGAGCGCGTTCAGGTGGTTGCGCAGCTCGGGCAGTTTGCGCAGGGCGACGATGGCTAATACATAAACAAAGCCGACAGCGACGATGCCGTAGGTGTTGACGAATTTGTCCAAAACGTCCAAAACGGGCAGGCCGGTGGTCGTACCGAAGAGCAGGGTAGAGATAATGCCCATCGGTATGCAGACGAGCAGGGTAGCGTTGACGCGGCCGATGTTCAATTTGTCCTGAATGGCGGCAACGATGACCTCGACGATGGAAATCATCGAGGTAATGCCTGCGAATACCAGCGAACCGAAGAACAATATGCCGATGATTGCACCCAACGTACCTGCCTGATTGATGATGGTCGGGAAGGCGATGAATGCCAAACCGATGCCGCTGGAGGCGACTTCGCTGACGGCTTGTCCTTTGGCTTGCGCCATAAAGCCCAGCGCGGCGAATACGCCGATACCGGCGAGCAATTCAAAGCTGCTGTTGGCAAAGCCGACAACCAAGCCGGTACCGCCCAAGTCGGTTTTTTTCTTCAGGTAGGAAGAGTAAGTTATCATGATGCCGAAGCAGATGGAGAGCGAGAAGAAAATCTGACCGTATGCGGCGACCCAGACTTTAGGATCGGAAAGTTTCGACCAGTCAGGCGTAAACAGCGCGTCCAAGCCCTTGGCCGCGCCCGGCAGCGTCAGTGAGATGCCGACCATGATGATGAACATAATCAAAAGCAGCGGCATGAAAAACGACGATGCGCCTGCTACGCCTTTTTGTACGCCCAAAGCCATGATGATGCAGGTAAACAGCCATACGCCGATCAGCGGGCCGACGACTTTGCCGACAAAATCCAAGCCTAAGGCTTCAGGACCTGCCATGTTCAAAAAGTCTTTAAAGAAAAACGCCTGCGGATCTGCGCCCCATGCCGCGTTCAGTGAGTAATACGCATAGCTTGCCGACCAGCCGATGATGACTGCGTAATAGATGCAGATGATGATATTGGTCATGACGTTCCACCAGCCTACAGGTTCGAACCAGCGGCCGAGGCGGCGGAAAGCCAGCGGGGGCGAGCCGCGGTAGCGGTGGCCGATGGCGTAGTCGAGCAGCAGCAGCGGGATGCCCGCAGTCAAGAGTGCGACCAGATAGGGTAGGAGGAACGCACCGCCGCCGTTTTCGAAGGCGATGTAGGGGAAACGCCAAATGTTGCCCAAGCCGACGGCAGAGCCGATGGCGGCAACCATAAACGCGCGGCGGTTGCTAAACGTCGCGCGTTCGTTTGTTTTGGAATCAGACACTTTGATACCTCTTGCTTTGATGTGGTATGAAAACAGCCGCTTGGCGGCTTACGGTTATAGAAATGAGGTTTGACAGGGGTAATGTCGTCTGAAAAAACAGTCGGCTTGTGGCCTTTGTTTACAATCTATGGCTGTATCGTAAAAAAATTTAACAGGCTTGGCAAGCGGAAAACAGATTTAAGTTGCGTTTCGGGCGGCTTTGTGAACTTTAGACGATCTTGTATTGCGCAAGGGCGGGTGAGTTGCCGGATGCGGACGATATTGTTTTTTGGCGTTAGGACTTGTTGCGCAATTCGGTATGGAACCGAATACACATTGCTTTTTAAGGAATGACGTAAAAAATAAAAGGTCGTCTGAAAACCGATTTCAAAGTTTCAGACGACCTTTTATCTTTTCCGGCAAACCCGGCTTACCCTCTGCGCAATACGGCGGTGTTGACGTATTTTTGGATGCCGGTGGCGATGGCGTCGGCGCATTGGCGGCGGAAGGAGTCGCTGCCGAGCAGCCGCTCTTCGGTGGGGTTGGACAGAAAGGCGGTTTCGACGAGGATGGACGGGATGTCGGGCGCGCGCAGGACGGCGAAGTTGGCTTCGTCAACGCGGCCTTTGTGCAGTTGGTTGAGTTTGCCCAATTCGGTCAGGACGGAATGTCCGAGTATGCGGCTGTCGCGCATGGTGGCGGTTTGGGTCATGTCGAGAATGGCGTTATCGACGCTGCGGTTGCCGCTTTTGGGGACGCCGCCGATGGCGTCGGCGTTGTTTTGGGTTTGGGCGAGGAATTTGGCTGCGGAGCTGGTCGCGCCTTTGGTATTGAGCATATAAACGCCGGTACCGCGCGCAGACGGGCTGGTGAAGGCGTCGGCGTGGATGGAAACGAACACGTCGGCATTGCGGGCGCGGGCTTTGGCGACGCGCACGCCCAATGGGATGAAGATGTCTTCGTTGCGGGTCATGTAAACGGTGTAGCCTATGCTTTCAAGGCGGTTTTTGGCTTCGCGGGCGATGGAGAGGACGACGTTTTTCTCTTTCAAGCCGCTCGGACCGATCGCACCGGGGTCTTCACCGCCATGACCGGGGTCTATCATGACGACAGGACGGCGTCCGCCGCGGTTGGAGCGCGGAGGCGTGTCTTGGGCAATGTTCGTGCGCTCGGCAGGACGTTGCGTTTGCATGCGTTTCGGCGGATTGCCGTTGAGCAGCGCCATCATCGGGTCGTTGGCATCGACACCGTGCGGATAAAGGTCGATCACGAGGCGGTTTTTAAAGCCGCCGACCGGAGCAAGCGAGAAGACTTGCGGATGGGCGTTTTGCTTGAGGTCGATCACGACGCGTACGGTCGTCGGGGTGTTTTGTCCGGCGCGGATGCTGCGGATATAGGGGTCGTCGGGCAGGACTTTGCCGGAAATGCCTTGCAGGACGCTGTTGATGTTGGCGTTTTGGATGTCGATAACGAGCCTGCCGGGGTTTTCCAAGGCGAAATGCTGATATTGCAGGGCGCGCGAGCTTTCGATGGTGATGCGGGTATAGGCGTGCGAAGGCCAAATACGGGCGGCGACGAATTGGGCTGGCGGCGCGGCTTTGGCGAGGGCGGAGGCAATCGGCGTGAGGGTGAACAACAGTCCGGCGGCTTGGCGGACGACTTGTCTTCGTGTCAGTTTGAATTTAACCATGCTTCTAAACTTTTTTGTCCGTTGGCAGTGTGTGCGGTAGCGGTGCAGGCCCTGCCCTGCGCGGCGTGATTCAGGGAGACGGTGATGTCTGCGGGCGGTGTGAACGCGCCGCCCTGTTGCGGCCATTCGATGATGCAGACGCTGTCAGGGGAGAACAGGTCGTCCAAACCCGCATCTTCCCATTCTTCGGGCGAGGCAAAGCGGTAAAGGTCGAAATGATGGAGCGTGAACGCTTCCAGCGGGTAGGATTCGACGATGGCGTAGGTCGGGCTTTTGACCGCGCCGGTGTGTCCGAGTCCACGCAGGATGCCGCGCGTGAACGTGGTTTTCCCCGCGCCCAAATCGCCTTGCAGATGGATGACCAACGGCGCGCGCAGCGATTTTGCCCAACTTTCGCCCAGCTCGAGTGTGGACTCTTCGTCGGGAAGCCGGCGGGAAAAGGTTGCGCCCTCGCTCATGAAATCAGCCTTGTCGTGTTCTAAAAACCTTAATTATGCTGGATTTACGGGCATTTGCAAACATAAGGGAGGATAAAGTTAGATAAAAATGTTCCATATTTAACCGGTTTTCTCTTGTGAATGCTGCTTTGCTATTTATCAAGTAACCTTTATACGACAATTGTATGTCCGATCTTTAAAAATGCCGAAGAGCTAATTAAATTGCTTGGGGCATTTGCGGCTTTTTCGATTTAAAGTACCTTCACTATAAAAAACTTTACATTTACCTCAAACAGGTTTAAAACTCTTTCTTTTCCCCTATTCAGAAATTTGTTAACAATTTCCCCCTAAGGAGCTCAACATGAAAGTAGGTTTCGTCGGCTGGCGCGGCATGGTCGGTTCGGTTTTGATGCAGCGTATGAAAGAAGAAAACGACTTCGCCCATATTCCCGAAGCGTTCTTCTTCACAACATCCAACGTCGGCGGCGCAGCACCTGATTTCGGTCAGGCGGCTAAAACATTATTGGACGCGAACGACGTTGCCGAGCTGGCGAAAATGGACATCATCGTAACCTGCCAAGGCGGCGATTACACCAAATCCGTGTTCCAACCCCTGCGCGACAGCGGCTGGAACGGCTACTGGATTGACGCGGCGTCCTCCCTGCGCATGAAAGACGACGCGATTATCGTCCTCGACCCGGTCAACCGAAACGTCATCGACAACGGCCTCAAAAACGGCGTGAAAAACTACATCGGCGGCAACTGCACCGTCTCCCTGATGCTGATGGCGCTGGGCGGCCTGTTCCAAAACGATTTGGTCGAATGGGCGACCAGCATGACCTACCAAGCCGCATCCGGCGCGGGTGCGAAAAACATGCGCGAACTCATCAGCGGCATGGGCGCGATTCACGCCCAAGTAGCGGACGAGCTTGCCGATCCTTCCAGCGCGATTCTCGACATCGACCGCAAAGTATCCGACTTCCTGCGCAGCGAAGACTATCCGAAAGCCAACTTCGTCGTACCGCTCGCCGGCAGCCTGATTCCGTGGATTGACGTGGATTTGGGCAACGGCCAGTCCAAAGAAGAATGGAAAGGCGGCGCGGAAACCAACAAAATCCTCGGCCGCAGCGACAATCCGACCGTAATCGACGGTTTGTGCGTCCGCATCGGCTCTATGCGCTGCCACAGCCAAGCCATCACCCTGAAGCTGAAAAAAGACCTGCCCGTTTCCGAAATCGAAGCGATTTTGGCAGGCGCGAACGACTGGGTGAAAGTCATCCCCAACGAAAAAGAAGCCAGCATCCACGAGCTGACGCCCGCCAAAGTTACCGGCACGCTGTCCGTCCCCGTCGGACGCATCCGCAAACTGGGCATGGGCGGCGAATACATCAGCGCGTTCACTGTCGGCGACCAGCTCTTGTGGGGCGCGGCCGAACCCCTGCGCCGCGTGTTGCGCATCGTGTTGGGCAGTCTGTAAGATTTGCAGGTCAAACAAAAAAGCAACGGTTTATCCGTTGCTTTTTTTATCAAGGTCGTCTGAAAGTGAAAGTAGCAGGGTGGACGGATTCTTAAATTTGACGGTTTATAGTGATTTACATAGAAACCTTATGCCGTTATTCCCGCGCAGGCGGGAATCTAGAAATTTGAAATCATGGCAACTTTGTAAATTTTTCTGAAACCCCGAAATCGAGATTCCCTCCCGCGTGGGAATGACGGCATGGACAAATTATCAAACTCTACCTGTGCAATGCCTCTAGGTCGTCTGAACGTCCTTTCAGACGACCCCTTCTTACATTTTCAGCTAAAATACGCGCCATTAAAGGACAAAGCCATGATGACGCCCGAAACTCAGAAACAGCTCAAAATCACCGACGTTTCCGCCAAGAAGCTCGACAAACTCAACCTCCATACCGCATGGGATTTGGTTTTGCATCTGCCGCTGCGTTACGAGGACGAGACGCACATCATGCCGATTAAGGACGCGCCGATCGGCGTGCCGTGTCAGGTCGAGGGCGAAGTCATCCATCAGGAAGTCACGTTCAAACCGCGCAAGCAGCTGATTGTCCAAATCGCCGACGGTTCCGGCAGCGTCCTTTTTCTGCGCTTCATCCACTTTTACGCCAGCCATCAGAAGCAGATGGCGGTCGGCAAACGCATCCGCGCCGTGGGTGAAATCAAACACGGGTTTCACGGCGACGAGATGATTCATCCCAAAATCCGCGACGCCGAGGGCAGCGGTTTGGCGGAAAGCCTCACACCCGTCTATCCGACCGTAAACGGCTTGAATCAGCCCACTTTGCGCCGCATCATTCAGACGGCGTTGGACGTTACGCCGCTGCACGACACGCTGCCCGATGCCTTATTGGGCCGTCTGAAACTGCCGCACCTCGCCGAAAGCCTGCGCCTTTTGCATTCGCCGCCGCCGAGTTTTACCATCCACCAGCTTTCCGACGGCGCGCTGCCCGCATGGCAGCGGCTCAAATTCGACGAACTTTTGGCGCAACAGCTTTCCATGCGCTTGGCGCGGCAGAAGCGTGTCAGCGGCACGGCGGCGGCATTGGGCGGCGACGGCACATTGACCCAAGCTCTGCGCCACGCCTTGCCGTTTGCCCTGACCGATGCGCAAGAAAGAGTCGTGTCCGAAATCCGCCGCGATATGGCGCAAACCCACCCCATGCACCGCCTGCTTCAAGGCGATGTCGGCAGCGGCAAAACCATCGTCGCCGCCTTGTCCGCGCTGACCGCCATCGAATCCGGCGCGCAGGCGGCCGTGATGGCGCCGACCGAAATCCTTGCCGAACAGCATTTCATCAAGTTCAAACAATGGCTCGAACCTTTAGGACTCGAAGTCGTCTGGCTCTCCGGCAGCCAGCGCAAAAAAGCCAAAGACGAAGCCAAAGCCAAACTCGCCGACGGCACCGTCAAAATCGCCGTCGGCACACACGCCCTGTTTTCAGACGACGTCGAGTTTCAAAATCTGGGCTTGGTGATTGTGGACGAACAACACCGCTTCGGCGTCGCCCAACGCCTCGCCCTCAAAAACAAAGGGCGCGACGTCCATCAATTGATGATGTCCGCCACGCCTATCCCGCGTACGCTCGCCATGAGTTTCTTCGCCGACTTGGACGTGTCCGTCATCGACGAATTGCCGCCCGGGCGCACCCCGATTAAAACCCGCCTCGTCAACAACGTCCGCCGCGCCGAAGTCGAAGGCTTCGTCCTCAACATCTGCCGCAAAGGGCAGCAGGCATACTGGGTCTGCCCGCTGATTGAAGAAAGCGAAACCCTGCAACTGCAAACCGCCACCGAAACCCTCGAGCAGCTTCAGGCAGCCTTGCCCGAACTCAACATCGGCTTGGTACACGGGCGCATGAAAGCCGCCGAAAAAGCCGAAGTCATGGCTCAGTTTGCCGCAGGCCGTCTGAACGTCTTGGTCGCCACCACCGTCATCGAAGTCGGCGTAGATGTGCCCAACGCCGCCCTGATGGTGATTGAGCACGCCGAGCGCATGGGCTTGGCGCAGCTGCACCAATTACGCGGGCGGGTAGGGCGCGGCGCGGCAGAAAGCGTGTGCGTCCTCCTGTTTGCCGAACCCTTGAGCGAACTCGCCAAAGCGCGGCTGAAAGTCATCTACGAACACACCGACGGCTTCGAAATCGCCCGCCAAGACCTCAACATCCGCGGCCCCGGCGAATTTCTCGGCGCACGCCAAAGCGGCGTCCCCATGCTGCGTTTCGCCAACCTCGAAGAAGACCTGCACCTCTTGGAACAAGCGCGCGAAATCGCCCCGATGCTGATTGAACAAAACCCCGAAATCGTCGAAGCGCATCTGGCAAGATGGCTTGCCAGCAGGGAAGGGTATTTGGGCGTGTGAGGTCGTCTGAAAAACAATCCCACTATTTTTACCTATGAAAACAGTCCCCACATTCCTGCCTGCTACACCGTCATTCCCGCGCAGGCGGGAATCCAGAACTTCGGCTTTCAGAAATATTCAACGATCACCGTAGCGTGGGCTTTACCCACGGATGCGGTTCGCAGAAATATCAGTTGCGGCGGGTCTCTTATATATTCTCGCGGGCAAAGCCCACGCTACGGTAGCCGCTTTCAGACACCCGCGAGTCGTCTGAAAAAAACAGTTCCCACATCCCTGCCAACCGTGCCGTCATTCCTGCGAAGGCGGGAATCCAGACCTTCGATTTTCAGAAATATCCAATGATTACTGTAGCGTAGGCTGTGTCCACGGATATGGTTTACGACAATATCAGTCGCGGCGGGTCTCTTATATATTTTCGCGGGCAAAGCCCACGCTACGGCAGTTGCTTGCGGAAATCTATAAAGTCGTCTGAAAAATTCCTCTCATATCTCTTGCCAACCGTGCCGTCATTCCCGCGAAGGCGGGAATCCAGACCTACGGCTTTCAGAAATATTCAACGATCACCGTAGCGTGGACTTTGCCTACGGATATGGTTTACGACAATATCGGTTGCGGCGGGTCTCTTATATATTCTCGCGGGCGAAGCCCACGCTACGGCAGCCACTTTCAGATCCCCTCAAGTCGTCTGAAAAAACTCCCCATATCCCTGCCAGCCGCACCGTCATTCCCGCGCAGGCGGGAATCCAGAACTCTGATTTTCAGAAATATTCAACGATTACCGCAGTATGGACTTTGCCCACGGATGCGGTTTGCAGAGATATTGGTCTTGGCAGGGCGTTTATGTTTTACCGGCGAAACCCGCCATATTTTCAGACGACGGTTTTATTCAAATTAAACGTTCAAAAATAAACTAAATATCTATAATTACCTTTTAAGTATGACCGTTTATCTGAATTAAAATCCGCTTATCAAATTTGTATAAAAAATCAACATAAAATCATCGTATTAAAAATATATAAAATTTCAAAATACCGCTTGTCTAAAAAATATACCGTTTATCAAATTTATTTCAATATTATTAAAATAGGTATAAAAGTGACGAAATACGTCATATGACATAAAACGTTTCCCTTTTTTTCTCGAAAATGACAAAACACGTCATATCCCTCAAAAAATTCTACGTCATAAAAAAGCCGAAATCTGCCCGAAAAATCCTTCAAAACAAATTTAAACCTATTAAAAACATAAAATTACAAAATATTTTCACAAAAAATCCAAAAAAATCCAGACTTGGCACATCCCCTGCTTGATACATTACGTCCGGCAAGGAAATACAAGTAACGAAGTCCGAACCGGGAAGCTGTATATTCCTTCTACTTGATGGTTTTACTCATAAAACAAGAGAGCCAAACACATTACGGTTTTTTAACAACAAACATTTTTATTCACAACACTTTTTAAACTGGAGTTTATTAAATGAAAGCAATCCAAAAAGGTTTCACCCTGATCGAATTGATGATCGTCGTAGCAATTATCGGTATCTTGGCCGCTATCGCCCTGCCTATGTACGGCGACTACACTGCCCGTGCACAAGCGACTGAAGGCTACGAACTCTTGGGTGGTATGAAAACGCCTTTGGTTGAGGCAGTGGCTGCAAGCAGTAATGCAAAAGCTTGTAAAAATGATGCTGCTTGGTACACCTCTTCTGTGCGTGAAGGTAAATATGTAAGTGGTGTTGCCCCTGCCGCTGCTGGTACTGGTGATGCTGCTACTTGCGCCCTGACCGCTACCTTCAAAGCAGCAACCGAAGGTGTCAATGACAAAGTGGCTGGGAACACTATTACCATGACCCTGACTCCTGCAACTGGTGCTTGGGCTTGTACGACCAACCTGGCTGACAACGTAGCACCTGCTGCTTGCCGTGCTGCCGCAAAAAAATAACAGCTAATTTCATAAATAGTGAAATAACAAAGCCCGCTCTGGCGGGCTTTTCTAACATCTATTCCAGTAACTCAAATCGGGCAAACTGATTCTGTTCCAAACTCACTTCATTAAAGGTCGTCGTATGAAACAACAAGGTTTTACTATTACCGAACTGATGATCGTCGTTGCCATTCTCGGCATACTTGCCGCTATCGCCCTGCCATTGTTCGGCAACTATACCGCCAAGGCGCAGGCAACTGAAGGGCATGAAATCCTTGCCGGTCTGAAAAGTCCGCTGGTCGAGGCTATTTCTACCGAGGGTATCAATGCCTGTGATACCACCAAACCTTGGTTTACCTCCAGCGTACATACAGGCAATTTCGTCAACGGCGTTGCTCTGAAAAAGACTGAAACCCAATGCCTGCTGACCGTTACTTTCAAAAGCAGTGGCGTAAACGACAAAATCACCAATAAAAAAATTAATATCCGCTATACCGTAGGATCGGGAGTATGGGAATGCGGCACGGACGTGGACAAAGAATTACGCACTGCTTCATGCCAAGGCGACCTGTTGTCGCTATAATTAAAGACGTAGCAAAGTAGCGTGGGCTTTGCTCACGAAAATGTCGGGCAAAAGATGTCGTCTGAAATTTTGGGCGTGGTTGGTGGGCAAAGCCCACGCTATGGCTTGGGTAGTTGATGGTGGTTAGTTTTTGTAGGTGTATCGGATTGCAGTACAACAAAATCTGAATTTTTCAATGTTAGGTTTGACAAATCAACTCTGATTAAAAACAAAAAGGTCGTCTGAAAACGGATTTCAGACGACCTTTGTCATTTATTAAGGCTTATTTCCAAACCAAGAGCGCGTGGTTGCGTTTGCCGCGCCGTACGATGGTGTATTTGCCGAAGCGTTTGTGCGCATCGGTCAGCAGATAGGCATCGTCGGGGCGTTCGGTAGCGTGGTTCGGATTGTTCAGTTCGGCGGCTTGTCCGTTGAGCAATACCGCTTTGCTGTTCACAAAACCGCGCGCTTCTTTGTTGGAAGATGCCAAGCCGGTTTTGACTAAGGCTTCAACGACGTTGAGGTCGTCTGAAACTTCAAATGCGGGCAGACCGTCGAGGGCGAGCTGTTCGAAGTCGCCTTCGGTCAGGCTGCTTTGGTCTTCGGCAAACAGGCTTTCGGAAATGCGCTGCGCGGCTTGCAGGGCGGCTTCGCCGTGAATCAGGCGGGTCATTTCTTCGGCGAGGATGCGTTGCGCTTCTGGCTTGGTGCCGCTGGCTTGGTCTTTCGCTTCGATGGCATCGATTTCTTCGATAGACAGGAAGGTGAAGTATTTCAGGAATTTATACACATCGGCATCGGCAACTTTCAGCCAAAACTGGTAGAACTGATACGGTGAGGTTTTCTTCGCGTTCAGCCATACCGCGCCGCCTTCGGTTTTGCCGAATTTGGTGCCGTCGGATTTGGTGACCAAAGGCAGGGTCAGACCGAATACTTGTTTTTGGTTCAGACGACGGGTCAGGTCGATACCGGCGGTGATGTTGCCCCATTGGTCGGAGCCGCCGATTTCCAAAACCGCGCTATGGCGTTTGTTCAATTCGGCAAAGTCGTAGCCTTGCAGCAGGGAGTAGGCAAACTCGGTGAAGGAAATGCCGACGTCGTCGCGCTCGATGCGTTGTTTGACGGATTCTTTGTTCAACATGGCGTTGACGGAGAAATGCTTGCCGATGTCGCGCAGGAAATCGAGGCAGTTCATGCTGCCGAACCAGTCGGCGTTGTTGGCCATAATGGCGGCGTTGTCGCCTTCAAAGCTCAAAAAAGGTTTCAGTTGGTTGCGGATGCTTTCTACCCAGCCGGCAACGGTTTCGGCGGAATTCAAGCTGCGCTCCACCGCTTTGAAGCTGGGGTCGCCGATCATACCGGTCGCGCCGCCCACCAAGGCAATCGGCGTATGCCCCGCCTGTTGAAAACGACGCAATGCCAATACGGGCAGCAAGTGTCCGATATGCAGGCTGTCGGCGGTCGGGTCGAAACCGCAGTAGAGGGCGATTTTTTGTTCGTTTAACAAAGCGTCTAAGGCTTCGATGTCGGTAGTTTGCGCGATAAGGCCGCGCGCTTTCAAATCTTGGATAACGGAGGTCATGGGTTTCCTTCAATGTTTCAGACGACCTTGATTTGGCAAAGGTCGTCTGAAAAAGCGTTTTGCTTGGTTTATACGTTAAACAAAAAGTGCATTACATCCCCGTCCTGCACGACATATTCCTTGCCTTCTACGCGCATTTTGCCGGCTTCTTTGGCTTTGGCTTCGCCGCCGAGCGAGACAAAGTCGTCGTAGGCAATGACTTGGGCGCGGATGAAGCCGCGTTCGAAGTCGGTGTGGATGACGCCGGCGGCTTGCGGGGCGGTGTCGCCTTTGTGGATGGTCCAGGCGCGGACTTCTTTGACACCGGCGGTGAAGTAGGTTTGCAGGCCCAAGAGGTCGTAGCCCGCGCGGATCAGGCGGTTCAAGCCGGGTTCTTCCAAGCCCATCTCGGCGAGGAATTCGGCTTTTTCGTCGTCTTCCAATTCGGCGATTTCACTTTCCATCGCGGCACAAACGGCGACAACAGGGGCGTTTTCTTTTTCAGCCAATTCTTTCAGGCGGTCGAGGTGCGGATTGTTTTCAAAACCGTCTTCGGCAACGTTGCCGACGTACATGGCGGGTTTGGCGGTCAGCAGGAACAGCGGTTTGAGCATGGCGAGTTCTTCCGCGTCCAAGCCGAAGGAGCGGACGGGTTTGCCTTCGTCCAGATGCGGCAGCAGTTTTTTGCACAGTTCGACCAGTTTTTGTGCGTCTTTGTCGCCTGAGCGGGCGCGTTTTTCTTCTCGGACGATGGCTTTTTCAACGCTGGCGAGGTCGGCAAGGGCTAATTCGGTGCCGATGGTTTCGATGTCGGCAATCGGATCGACTTTGCCTGCGACGTGGACTATGTTGTCGTCGTCAAAGCAGCGCACGACGTTGACGATGGCGTCGGTTTCGCGGATGTTGGCAAGGAACTGGTTGCCCAAGCCTTCGCCTTTGCTCGCGCCTGCGACCAAACCGGCAATGTCGACGAACTCGACGATGGCGGGCTGCATTTTTTGTGGGTTGACGATTTTCGCCAGCTCCGCCATGCGCGGGTCGGGCACTTCGACGATGCCGACGTTGGGTTCGATGGTGCAGAAGGGATAGTTCGCCGCTTCGATGCCCGATTGGGTCAGCGCGTTAAAGAGGGTGGATTTGCCGACGTTGGGCAGGCCGACGATGCCGCATTTCAAGCTCATGGTTTTTCCTGAAAAGATAAAAGTTTAACGGCGGATTATAGCATATCGGGGAATGACTCAAAAACTGTAAAGATCGTCTGAAAACGCCGTTTCCACACAACCCAAACCCTTTCAGACGACCTCCGTCCCTGTTAAGCCTTGCGCCGAACGTGTACAATCGCCCCATCATACCTAATCCGTACAAACCGCATCATGACTATCAGCAAACAACGCCCCATCGGCGTTTTCGATTCCGGCGTCGGCGGCCTGACCAACGTCCGTGCCCTGATGGAACGCCTGCCGATGGAAAACATCATCTACTTCGGCGACACCGCCCGCGTTCCCTACGGCACCAAATCCCGCGCCACCATCGAAACCTTCGCCATGCAGATTGTCGATTTCCTGCTGGAAAACGATGTCAAGGCGCTCGTCATCGCGTGCAACACCATTGCCGCCGTTGCCGGACAAAAAATCCGTCAAAAAGCAGGCAATATGCCTGTATTGGACGTGATTTCCGCCGGCGCGCAGGCCGCTCTGAACACCACGCGCAACAACAAAATCGGCATCATCGCCACCAACACCACCGTCAACAGCAACGCCTACGCCCGCGCCATCCACACCCAAAACCCCGACACGCTCGTGCGCACGCAGGCGACGCCGCTGCTCGTGCCGCTGGTGGAAGAAGGCTGGCTCGACCACGAAGTAACCCGCCTGACCGTGCGCGAATACCTCAAACCGCTCTTGGTGGACGACATCGATACGCTCGTCCTCGGCTGCACCCACTTCCCGCTGCTCAAGCCCCTGATCGGCAAAGAAGCGCAAAACGTCGCCCTGGTCGATTCCGCCATCACCACCGCCGAAGCGCTCGCCCAAGCGCTCGCCCAAGCAGGGCTGCTCAACACTGAAAACGACAGCCCCGACTACCGCTTCTACGTCAGCGACATACCCCTGCGCTTCCGCACCATAGGCGAACGCTTCCTCGGACGCAGCATGGAACAAATCGAAATGGTCTCGCTGGGATAAGGCATATCCCGCATACCAAAACGAGAGGTCGTCTGAAAACCCGTGTTTCGAGCTTTCAGACGACCTTTTTGAATGAGGCGAATCAAAGCTATTGCCAATCCTGATCCGCTTGTCTCATCGTTCAAGCATTTCTCGAGTAACTAAGGGAATAAAATCCAAATTGCTGTCCACAGAGGCGGATAGCTTTTCGGGCAGACTGGGAGCTGCATCGTGGTGAAAACAGGCAAGATTGAGATCTACGCCCGATAGGCTTTCGGGGCGGCGGAAGAAGTTGTCTTTCTGATAGCGGTAGGAAGCAAACCAATAGCAACGATAATCCATGCGCTCAAAATGGCGGATTAAATCGAGGCAGTTGTCAGGCTGAGCATATGTAAAGACGTCCGCATGATGATGCCCTTTAAAAAATAATGAATTGATTTGATTCGATACTTTGAAAATTATTTTCTTAATGCGTGTATCAGGCTGCTTCGCCGGGGCTTAAATTTTGCCTATCGAATCAAGCCCGACAGTGTAGTCGAGTTAAGTCGAAGCCGACAAACCATCGGTATTCTAATAGAAAAGATCGTCTGAAATTAAGTTTTCAGACGACCTTTTTGTGTGTCAAACCGCTGTTAGGAAATAACTTCGCCTTGGGTGCGTTGTTTGTCGATGCTGCGGTTGATGTGCCATTGTTGGGCGATGGTCAGGAGGTTGTTGACTACCCAGTACAATACCAGACCTGCAGGGAAGAAGAAGAACATGGCTGAGAAAATCAGCGGCATGACTTTCATCATTTTTGCCTGCATCGGGTCGGTCGGCGGCGGGTTGAGGAATGTTTGGGCAAACATGGTTACCGCCATAATTACGGGCAGAATGTAGTAAGGGTCGGAGCGGCTAAGGTCGGTAATCCAACCCAGCCAAGGAGCCTGACGCAATTCTACGGAGGCGAACAATGCCCAGTACAAGCCGATGAAGACGGGGATTTGCAACAGCATGGGTAGGCAGCCGCCCAGCGGGTTGATTTTTTCGTCTTTGTAAAGCTGCATCATGGCTTGCTGTTGCGCCATACGGTCGTCGCCGTATTTTTCTTTGATGGCTTGCAGTTTGGGCGCGGCGGCGCGCATTTTTGCCATCGAGCGGTAAGAGGCGTTGGTCAGCGGGTAGAGTACGGCTTTGACGATAATGGTCAAAACGATGATTGCCCAGCCCCAGTTGCCGATAATGTTGTGCAGTTGGTTCAGGAGCCAGAAGAGGGGGGAGGCGAACCAGTGTACTTTGCCGTAGTCTTTTGCCAGTTGCAGGTTGTCGGCGATATTGGCGATGACGGATGTGGTCTGCGGGCCGGCGTAGAGGTTGATGGAGGCTTCGGATTTCGCGCCGTTTTGGATGGCAGCGAGGGGAACGCTGACGCTGGTACTGTACAGGTTGTCGTTGCGACGTTTGATGTCGATACGGCAGTCGCCTGCGGCGCAAACGCTTTGTCCGCCTTTGGGTTGGAGAATCCAGGTGGACATAAAGTGGTGTTCAATCATGCCGAGCCAGCCGGTTTGGGTTTTGCGGGCGTATTCGGCTTCGTTTTTACCTGATTTGGCATCGTCGTCCAAGTCGGAGAAGCTGACTTTTTGGAATTTGCCTTCAGGGGTGTACACGACGGGGCCGAGGTAGGAATGGGTAAAGTAGCCTTGACCTTCAGGTTCGCTGCGGTCGCGCACGATGCGGTAGTCTGCGCTCAGGTTGGCGGGCTTGCCGCTGGTGTTGGTGATGTCGAAACGGACGTTGACGAGGTAGCTGTCTTTGGTAAAGGTATAGACCTTGTCGATTTTCAGTCCGTTTGTTTCAGGCGCGCTCAGGCGGACTTCGACTTTGTCGCCGTTGAGGCTGTATTGTTTTTGCGCTGCGGTAAAGTTGACGCCTTTCAGGATGTTGTTGCCTTGTGCGTCCAAAAGCTCGGACTGGGCAACGTAGGTGTATTCTTTGCTGTCGTTAAACAGGGTGAAGGGTTTGTTTTCGTCGCCATTTGCTTTGTATTTGAGCAGGGTCATTTGACGCAGGTCGCCGCTTTTTTCGTCGATGACGGCTTTGACCGTGTCGGTTGTTACGGTAATCGGCGTTGCGGGGGCGAGTGCAGCTTCAGCGGCAGCGGTTGCGGCGGTTTGCTGCTGTTGCTGCGCGGCTTGTTGTGCCGGATTGGGTTTGGGGCTGGGGAAGAAATGTTCCCAGCCGGCAAAGATTGCCAGCGAAATGGCAAAAAATGCCACAAGTCTTTTAAAATCCATAAGAGATTCCTGGAATTGACGGGTATGTAATGGAGATGAAAACTGCTTCAGACGGCATTATATAGAAACCGACGGGAAATTAAAGGAAATCAAATTATCCGAATGATTCGGATTACGGGACGGGGTCGTGTCCGTGTCCGCCGAAAGGGTGGCAGCGGGCGATGCGTTTGAGGGCGAGCCAGCCGCCTTTGAATGCGCCGTATTTTTTGACTGCCTCGACCGCATATTGCGAACAGGTCGGGGTATAGCGGCAGCGCGGTGGTATCAGCGGGCTGACGGCGTATTGGTAAAAACGGATCAGCGCGAGGATGAATTTGGACAACAGAGTATTCATCAGCGTTTGCGCATGAGTTGCGCCAATTGGTTTCGGGCTTCGGCGGCATTTTGCCGGTTGAATGCCAGGCGGACGCGTACGACGAAATCATGTGGCGGCAGGCTGTTTTTGTTCAGCCTGAACCAATCGCGGATGACGCGCTTCATGTAGTTGCGTTCATGCGCGCGTTTCGCTGTTTTTTTGCTGACGACCAAGCCGAGCCGCGGATGGTTCAATCCGTTGTCGGCAGATTGGGAAACTTGCAGCAAATCGCGGCTGCGCCGGTTTTTGAACGCAAAAACGGATGAAAAATCATCCGTTTTTAATAAGCGGTACTGCTTTCCGAAGCGGTAGTCCAAAATTACACTGCCAAGCGTTTGCGGCCTTTGGCGCGACGAGCTGCCAATACTGCGCGGCCACCGCGGGTTTTGGAGCGAACCAGGAAGCCGTGGGTACGTTTGCGTTTGGTAACAGAAGGTTGATAAGTGCGTTTCATGATGTTTCCTAAAAAATCGGTAGATAAATAAACCGTGAATTACACTCTAATTTTCATCTTTTGTCAATCTCGGTTGAGTAAATGGATATGGCGCGCGGGGTGATTCGGTTTGCGGATTTGCGCGGCGCTTTGTGGATAAAATTTCCGGCAGGTTGTGGATAAAGTTTGGCGGAGTGGGTATAATCGGCACTTCCTGTCCCTTTGTCGGGCGATAGGTCGTCTGAAAATGTTGATGCGGATTTATCGTGATGATTTTCCAAAAATAATTTCATTGTATTTTCAGACGGCGTCCGGTTTGGCGGATAGAGTTTGTGCGGTATTTGCGACACTTTTTCCGTCGGGCTGAAACCGCATTTTCAAAGGTTGCAATTTCCGACGGTTTCTCTCCGTTTCTTTCCAACGATTTCCACGACTCGAGCTTATTCATGACGCTAGCAGAATTTTGGCCGCAGTGCCTCCGCCGACTTCACGATATTTTGCCTGCCGGGCAGTTCGCGCAATGGATTGCGCCCTTGACCGTGGGCGAGGAAAACGGCGTGTGGGTGGTTTACGGTAAAAACCAATTTGCCTGCAATATGCTCAAAAGCCAGTTTGCCGCCAAAATCGAAGTGGTGCGTGCGGAATTGGCTCCGCTGCAAGCGGCTTTTGCGTTTAAGGCGGGCGTGGGGCAGCATTATGAAATGGCGGAAAATGCGGGGGCGGTTGCGCCTGAACACGCTGCGTTGACGGAAGAAATGCCGAAAGCGGACGCACAAGAATCTTTTTCGGACGAGACGTCGTCTGAAAACTCAGACAAACCCTCCGTTGCGAAAACGGCGGCGGACATATTGGCGCAGCGCATGAAAAACCTGCCGCACGAAAACAAGCAGCCTGCCGCCGCGCCTACAGAATCCAAAGTCGTTGCCAAAGCCAAAACGGAAGCGCAGCGCGATGCGGAAGAAGCGCGTTACGAGCAGACCAATCTGTCGCGCGACTATACATTCGATACTTTGGTAGAAGGTAAGGGCAACCGCCTTGCCGCCGCCGCCGCCCAAGCCATTGCCGAGAACCCGGGGCAGGGCTACAACCCGTTTTTCCTGTATGGCAGCACGGGTTTGGGTAAAACCCACTTGGTGCAGGCCATCGGTAACGAACTGCTGAAAAACCGTCCTGACGCCAAAGTGCGCTATATGCATTCAGACGACTATATCCGCAGCTTTATGAAGGCGGTGCGCAACAATACTTATGATGTATTCAAGCAGCAATACAAACAATACGATCTGCTGATTATCGACGACATCCAGTTCATCAAAGGCAAAGACCGTACGATGGAAGAATTCTTCTATCTGTACAACCATTTCCATAACGAGAAAAAACAGCTCATCCTCACTTGCGACGTGTTGCCTGCCAAAATCGAAGGCATGGACGACCGCCTCAAATCGCGTTTTTCATGGGGTTTGACTTTGGAACTCGAGCCGCCCGAGCTGGAAATGCGCGTGGCGATTTTGCAGAAAAAGGCAGAAGCAGCAGGCATCAGCATTGAAGACGAAGCCGCATTGTTTGTCGCCAACCTGATTCGTTCCAACGTGCGCGAACTGGAAGGCGCATTCAACCGCGTCAGCGCCAGCAGCCGCTTCATGAACCGCCCCGTTATCGACATGGATTTGGCGCGTACGGCTTTGCAGGACATCATTGCCGAAAAACACAAAATCATTACCGCCGATACCATTATCGACGCGACTGCCAAATATTACCGCATTAAAATCAGCGATATACTCGGCAAAAAGCGCACGCGCAACATTGCCCGTCCGCGTCAGGTCGCCATGAGCCTGACCAAAGAACTTACCACTCTCAGCCTGCCGTCCATCGGCGACGCGTTCGGCGGACGCGACCACACGACCGTCATGCACGGCGTGAAAGCCGTAGCAAAACTGCGCGAAGAAGATCCCGAGTTGGCGCAAGATTACGAAAAACTCCTGATTCTGATTCAAAACTGAGTCAGAACCGTCTTTCAGACGACCCCTCTCTTAAAAGGTCGTCTGAAAACACAAATACACTTTGATTTTAACGGCGGCGAATCAACCATCTCGTCCGCCGAACCCGATTCAAAAACACCCGAAATAACCGATTCAAAAGGAATTGACCATGCTGATTTTACAAGCCGACCGCGACAGTCTGCTCAAGCCGCTGCAAGCCGTTACCGGTATCGTCGAACGCCGCCATACCCTGCCCATCCTCTCTAACGTCCTGCTCGAAAGCAAAGACGGTCAAACCAAACTCTTGGCGACCGACTTGGAAATCCAAATCAACACCGCCGGTCCGGAAAGTCAGGCAGGCGACTTCCGCATCACCACCAACGCCAAAAAATTCCAAGACATCTTGCGCGCCTTGCCTGATAGCGCCATCGTTTCGCTTGACTGGGCGGACAACCGCCTGACCCTGCGTGCAGGCAAATCACGCTTCGCCCTGCAAACCCTGCCTGCCGAAGACTTCCCGCTGATGAGCGTCGGCGAAGACATCAGCGCCGCGTTTTCTCTGTCGCAAGAAACCTTCAAAACCATGCTCTCGCAAGTCCAATACAGCATGGCGGTACAAGACATCCGCTACTACCTCAACGGCTTGCTGATGCAGGTTGAAGGCAACCAACTGCGCCTCGTCGCCACCGACGGCCACCGCCTTGCCTACGCCGCCAGCCAAATCGAAGCCGAACTGCCCAAAACCGAAGTCATCCTGCCGCGCAAAACCGTTTTGGAACTCTTCAAATTGCTGAACAACCCGTCCGAACCCATCAGCGTCGAGTTGCTCAACAACCAAGTACGCTTCCAATGCAACGGCACGACCATCGTCAGCAAAGTCATCGACGGCAAATTCCCCGACTTCAATCGCGTCATCCCGCTGGACAACGACAAAATCTTCCTCGTTTCCCGTACCCAACTTTTGGGTGCACTTGAACGTGCCGCCATCCTTGCCAACGAAAAATTCCGCGGCGCGCGCCTGTTCCTGCAACCCGGCCTCTTGAGCGTCGTGTGCAGCAACAACGAGCAGGAAGAAGCCCGCGAAGAACTCGAAATCGCCTACCAAGGCGGCGAACTCGAAGTCGGCTTTAACATCGGCTATCTGATGGATGTATTGCGCAACATCCATTCCGACGATATGCAGCTCGCCTTCGGCGATGCCAACCGCTCGACCTTGTTTACTGTGCCGAACAATCCGAACTTCAAATACATCGTTATGCCGATGCGCATCTGATGCAGCGGTTGTTTTGAAATGAATAAAAAGGTCGTCTGAAGTTGGTTTTCAGACGACCTTTTTATTTATTCTTCCCAATCCCGCGTTTCTTCCAAATCATCGCTCTGACTGCCTTCCATGACGGATTTGATTTCTTGGAAGAGTGCGCGGAAGTTTTTCGGCGGTTTGTTTTGTTCCTGCTCTTTTTTCGTGTTGCGGATTAAGGTGCGCAATTTGCCTGCGTCGGCATGGGGGAAGTCCGCCATGAATTGGGTGATTGCGTTGTCGTCCGCCAAGAGGCGCGTGCGGGCTTGTTCGACGCGTTGTAAGAAGGCGTTGTGGGCGGTATTTTCGCCGCGCAGTTTGGCGAGGAAGGCTTCGATGGGCGCGGGGTCGGTGTCGCGCATGAGCCTGCCGATGAATTGGCTTTGGCGTTTGAGCGCGCCGTTGGACGTGATTTTTTTGTAGGTAACGACGGCTTCGTACAAGTCTTCGTCCAAGCCGATTTTTTTCAGCGTATCGGTCGAGAGTTTGGTCAACTCCATGCCCAAAGCCTGCAAATCGTTCATCTGCTTTTTCATTTGGGTTTTGCTGACCCATTCGTCTTCGTTTTCAAACATTTTGATAAACCTTTAATTTTGTTTCGGGTATTTTAGCACGTTCGGGCAGGTTCCACGTCAATGCCCTGTTGAAACGGCGTTTTCAGACGATCTTTTATAGTGGATTAAATTTAAACCAGTACGGCGTTGCCTCGCCCTTACCGTACTATCTGTACTGTCTGCGGCTTCGTCGCCTTGTCCTGATTTAAA
Source organism: Neisseria sp. HMSC055H02 (assembly GCF_001813335.1). Taxonomy (NCBI): domain Bacteria; kingdom Pseudomonadati; phylum Pseudomonadota; class Betaproteobacteria; order Neisseriales; family Neisseriaceae; genus Neisseria; species Neisseria sp. HMSC055H02. Next base: position 92,563 of record NZ_KV812097.1, read on the forward strand.
TTTAATCCACTATAGCTTCTGCGGCGGTATTTTTGCCGAGGTCGTCTGAAAACGGTTAAAATGCCGCAAACCTCTGTCAGGAAACCTTTTATGCTGTTTAACCACACCGCCTCCGAGCTGACCGGCTTATGCGGGCACGCCTTGGATTTGGCAAAAAACATGGGCGCGGCGGCTGCCGAAGCCGACTTTAGCGAATCCATCGGACAAAGCGTCAGCGTACGGCTGGGCGAAATCGAACAAATCGAGTTCCAGCAGGATAAATCGCTGGATATTACCGTGTACGTCGGCAAACGCAAAGGCCGCGCCAGCACCGCCGACTTTTCCGAAAAAGCCCTGCAAGACACCGTCAAAGCCGCTATCGACATCGCCCGCTATACCGCCGAAGACGATTGCGCAGGTCTGGCAGATGCTTCACTGATGGCGCGACACGTCGGCGACCTCGACCGTTATCACGAATGGGATTTAAGCACGGAAGCCGCCGTCGAGTTGGCAAAACAATGTGAACAAGCCGCCCTGAGCGCGGATGAACGCATCGAAAACTCCGAAGGCGCAGGCGTTCAGACCGGACATTACCAATACGTTTACGGCAACACCCACGGCTTCACCGCCCACCAACAAGGCACGCGCCACAGCATTTCGTGCAGCATCGTTGCCGCCGACGAAAACGGTATGCAGCGTGACTACTGGTACGACGCAGCCTGCCGCCATCAAGACATGGACAGCCCCGAGCAAATCGGCAAAACCGCCGCCGAGCGTACCTTACGTCGTCTGAACAGCCGCAGCATCCCGACAGGCAGCTATCCCGTCCTCTTCGATACCACCGTCGCAGGAGGCCTTATCGGACACCTCGTCGGCGCACTCAGCGGCGGCGCGCTCTACCGCCAAAGCAGCTTCCTGATCGACAGCATAGGCAGAAAAGTCCTGCCCGATTTCCTCAGCCTGCGCGAAGAACCGCACATCACCCGCGCCTTCGGCAGCACTTATTTCGACTCCGAAGGCGTCGCCACGCGGCCGCGTTTCGTCATCCGCGACGGCATTGTCGAAGGCTATTTCCTCAGCAGTTACAGCGCGAGAAAACTCGGTATGCAGACCACGGGCAACGCCGGCGGCGCGCACAACATTTATTTGAACCATACGCACGAAACGCAGTCCGACCTGCTGAAAGAAATGGGCACGGGATTGTTGGTTACCGAGCTTATGGGGCAGGGCGTGAACACCATCACGGGCGACTACTCGCGCGGCGCGGCAGGCTTTTGGGTGGAAAACGGCATCATCAGCCACCCCGTCCAAGAAATCACCATCGCCGGCCGCTTGCAGGATATGTACCTCGGCATCGTCGGTACTGCCAACGACGCGCTGCGCCGCTCTTCCAACAAAATCGGTTCGGTGCTGATCGAGAGCATGACCGTGGCGGGGGAGTAGGTTTTACCCGGTTATTAAAAAGGTCGTCTGAAAACGGCGAATGTTTTTTCAGACGACCTCAGATTGATTATTACGAAAGTTTTTTCATGCACGTTGCCGTTATTCCTTCTTGGTATCCCAAAACTGAAACCGATGTGGACGGAATCTTTTTCCGTCTTCAAGCACAAGCCTTGCAGCGAAAAGGTTTGAAAGTCGGGGTGATTGCGCCGATGTTCCGCTATTTGCGCGTCCATACCAAATCTATTTTTACCGGTCCGTACGGCATCCGGAAACACAATCAGGGCGGGTTGAATACCTACGCTTACGACAGTATGTATTTTTTCCCCCGTTTTCCTGTTATTGATTTGGACCGCATCCGCTGGGTGCGCGCGGGGATGAAGGCATTTGCGCGGTATGTGCGTGAAAACGGCCGCCCCGATATTGTTCATGCACACTCCATGAACTACGCGGGCATCCTCGCTTACGAAATTTATAAGACTTACGGTATTCCCTACGTCATTACCGAACACAGTAGCACCATTACCCGCAACCTCATACGGCCCCACCAATGGCCGATCATGCGCCTCGCTGCCGAACATAGTGCCGCGCGTTTTGCCGTCAGCCGCGATTTCAGCCGCCTGCTGAAGGAAAAATACGGTTTGGAATGGGAATACCTGCCCAACGTACTGGGCGACAATTTCGCACGGGATTTCACGTTTCCCGATAAAGGAAACCAAGACTACACCTTCTGTACCGTTTCGCATCTGCGCCATCTGAAAGGGCATGACCTCCTGCTGCCGGCCTTTGCGAAAGCATTGGAAAAATATCCTTTCCTCAAATTGAAAATCGGCGGGGACGGCGTGGAAGCCGCCAATTTGCGCCGTTTGGCACAAGAGTTGGGCATTACGCATGCCGTCAGCTTCCTCGGCGCGCTCACTACGGACGAAGTATTAGATTTGATGCGCCAAAGCGACGCTTTCGTCCTTGCCAGCCGCACGGAAACCTTCGGGGTCGTGTTTATTGAAGCGTTGTCTCAGGGCTTGCCCGTCATCGCCACCATGTGCGGTGGTCCGCAATCCATCGTTACGCCCGGGAACGGTATTTTGGTGCCGACCGAAAATATCCCCGCGCTTACCGGTGCATTGATTGAAATGTATGAAAATCGCGAACGCTTCGATCATGAAAAACTGCGTCGAGATTGTTTGGCGGAGTTTAGCGAGGAGGTTATCGCTTCAAGCTTAATCCGAGCATTTGAACAAATCGTCGGAGAAAAGCAAAAGCAACCTTAAGCTTTGCTATACAGCCAACTGGAGCATCGGTTTTCCGCCGTCCCGCCATCCGTTTAATCCGTTTCCTTTTCAGACGACCTTCAAGAACAAAGGTCGTCTGAAACACTGTTTACACACTACATAATGTCTCAAACCAACCTCCCGTCCCGCCGCCTTTCCGTCGCCCCCATGCTCGACTGGACGGACCGCCACTACCGCTACCTCGCCCGCCAAATTACCCGCAACACATGGCTTTACAGCGAAATGGTCAATTCCGGTGCCATCGTTTATGGCGACAAAGACCGCTTTTTGATGTTCAACGAAGGCGAGCAGCCCGTCGCCCTGCAACTGGGCGGCAGCGACCCGTCCGATTTGGCGAAAGCGGCCAAAGCCGCAGAAGAATACGGCTACAACGAGGTCAACCTCAACTGCGGCTGCCCCAGCCCGCGCGTACAGAAAGGCTCGTTCGGCGCGTGTCTGATGAACGAAGTCATGCTGGTTGCCGACTGCCTCAACGCCATGCAGGACGCGGTCGGCATCCCCGTTACCGTCAAACACCGCATCGGCGTTGACAGGCAGACCGAATACCAAACCGTCGCCGATTTCGTCGGCACGCTGCGCGACAAAACCGCTTGCAAAACCTTCATCGTCCACGCCCGCAACGCATGGCTGGACGGACTCTCCCCCAAAGAAAACCGCGACGTTCCGCCGTTGAAATACGATTACGTTTACCGCTTGAAAAAAGAGTTTCCCGATCTGGAAATCATCATCAACGGCGGCATCACCACCAACGAAGCAATCGCCGGACACCTGCAACACGTTGACGGCGTAATGGTCGGACGCGAGGCGTATCACAACCCGATGATCATGCATGAATGGGACAGGCTGTTTTACGGCGATACCCGCAGCCCGATTGAATACGCCGATTTGGTGCAACGCCTCTACACATACAGCCAAACCCAAATCCAAGCCGGGCGCGGCACAATCTTGCGCCACATCGTCCGCCACAGCCTCGGGCTGATGCACGGCCTGAAAAACGCCCGCACCTGGCGGCGTATGCTTTCCGACGCGACGCTGTTGAAAGACAACGACGGCAGCCTGATTCTCGCCGCGTGGAAAGAGGTCGAGAGGGCGAACGTATGGGAATAAAGCGATTTTCTCAAACATCAAACACGTCGTCTGAAAACAGATTCCTTTTTCAGACGACCTTTTTACCTTTTGAATCCATCCCTATATGATGAAACGAACCATACCGATTATCTTCTCAGCCTTCCTGCTTGCCGCCTGCCAAGCCTCGTCCACTCAAGAAACACGAACCATGAATACCCGACTTTGGGCAGTATCCGTCAAGCAAGATGCCAACTTTTACCGTATCGACGACAAACTCTACCGCAGCGAACAGCCCGTCCCCGAGGACGGCGAAACCATTTCACAGCAGGGTATCAAAAGCGTCGTCAATCTGCGCTTTTTCGACCGCAATGACGACGACCATCTCAAACCATACGGCATCAACATCATCAACCGCCCGCTGCTGTCGTGAAATGTCAAACCTAAAGACATCGCCGAAATCCTGTACCTGATTGAAAAACAGCAACAAAACGGCGCAGTCCTCATCCATTGCTACCACGGTGCGGACAGGACGGGGCTGATTGCCGGAATGTACCGCATCCTTTACCAAGGCTGGCAGATTGAAGAGGCAAAAGCCGAAATGCAGCACGGTCCCTACGGTTACCACAGCATTTGGAAAAATATCGCCAACCTATTTACCGAAGCAAAAGTACAGGAAGTCAAAAACCATTTGGAACGCCTGCGCAGCAACGAACGGAATGCAGTATCGGGGCAATAACGCTGACTTATACATCCAATACCGACTCTGGCTGCCAAGCTGATTTTTAGAGACAACATATTTATTGGTGCATTATTCCCGCTCAGACGGGAATCCATCGGAAATCTTCAATTCAAAATTAGATTCAATCCTATGAGGAATGGCGGTTAACAGCGGGCGTCGTATCAAAAAAATAAGCGTGTCAGCCGTATATAAAAAGGTCGTCTGAAAACCTTATCCATCAGGTTTTCAGACGACCTTTTTATATAGTGGATTAAATTTAAATCAGGACAAGGCGACGAAGCCGCAGACAGTACAGATAGTACGGTACCGATTCACTTGGTGCTTCAGCACCTTAGAGAATCGTTCTCTTTGAGCTAAGGCGAGGCAACGCCGTACTGGTTTAAAGTTTAATCCACTATATTTGCGGTCTTAATCGGACAATTCAATTCAAATCACAAAATCCATCGCCGTACCCTGCAAACTCTGGTCCATGTCCGCCGATGGGGTTTTGACCGAACGCCCCACCGGTTTGGCAGGTACGCCGACGACGGTGATTGACGACGGTACGTCCGCAACGACCACGCTGCCTGCGCCGATTTTGGAATTGTCGCCGATGCGGATGTTGCCCAATATCGAAGCGTTCGCGCCGATCATCACGCCGTCGCCGATTTTCGGATGGCGGTCGCCGCTTTCCTTGCCCGAGCCGCCGAGCGTTACGCCGTGCAGGATGGAAATATTGTTGCCCAACACGGCAGTTTCGCCGGCGACGAAACCGGTGGCGTGGTCGAGCATCAGCCCATGACCGAAACGGGCGGCGGGGTGAATATCGACGCCGAAGACTTCCGACATACGATTTTGCAGGAAATACGCCAGCGTTTTTCGGCCGTTTTGATAGAGCCAGTGATTGATGCGGTGCGCCTGAATGGCGTGGAAACCTTTGAAATACAGAAGCGGCAGCGAATATTCGTCGCACGCGGGGTCGCGTTCGTAAATGGCTTTCAAGTCGGCTTCGACGCAGTTGCTGATGCGCGCGTCGCTGCCCAATGCCTGCTGGTAAATTTCAAACAGGGCGCGCACGTCCATAATCGGGCTGCCGAGTTTGCTGGAAAGGTGGTAGGCAAGGACGGAATCGAGCGAGTCGTGGCGCAATACGGTTTGGTGCAAAAAGCTCGCCAGCATCGGTTCGGCTGCGGCTGCGGCTGCGGTTTCTTCGCGGATGGTGTGCCAGAGGTTGAAATCGGTTGTGTTCAGGTGGTCTTTTTTCATGTTGGGGGTCGTCTGAAAATAGGATGGTGTCGGTGTATCTTACCTTTTATCAACGATTTGCGATAGCGCATTGCGGAATATGCTTATGATGGTTTCCGTGTGCTTGAAGTTTTTTCAGACGACCTTATATAAAGTAGCATTCGATTCAAACCATTCCAAAGGATGCATGAAATGAGCGAACATCACGAACAATATCAACACGAAACCGAAGAGGCGGCAAACGCAGAAGCCGCCCAAGCCCCCAAAACCGAACAACCCGAAGCTACCGAACCGCCGACTTACGAAGAATTGCAGGCGCGTATCGCCGAGTTGGAAGGACAGTTGAAAGACAGCGAACTGCGCGGCCTAGCGAACGAGCAAAACCTGCGCCGCCGCCATCAGCAGGAAATTGCCGATACGCACAAATTCGCCGGACAAAAATTTGCCGCCGAAATGCTGCCGGTCAAAGACTATCTCGAAATGGCGCTGCTCGACCAAAGCGGCAATTTCGACGCGCTGAAAATGGGCGTGCAAATGACGCTGAACGAATTGCAAAAAGCATTTGACGCCACGCACATCAAAGAAATCAACCCGCAGCCCGGCGACAAACTCGACCCACACCAACATCAAGCAATGCAGGCGGTCGTCAGCGAGCAAGAGCCGAACACCATCGTCAGCGTCATGAAAAAAGGCTACACCCTGTCCGACCGCGTACTGCGTCCCGCAATGGTTGTCGTGGCGAAACAAGAATCCTGAAGGCACCGCTTGATAAAGTTTATCAAGCATAAAATTTTCAGACGACCCTTCCCCGTCCCTCAAGCTCCAATCCCGCTTTTGGAAAATCATTCCGATGATGCTCAATCGGAAAACAAAGACAAGGTCGTCTGAAAAACAAAATACCGTCCTGTGGATAAATAGTCTAGCTTGTTGAATTTTATATAAAAAAAATTTCAACAAAACCCTTGAAAAAATATCGGGCAACCTTATTTACAGGTCAACGGAACAAAATGTTCCACACAATTATTAATTTAGAAAAATCTTTTTAGGAGCAACATCAATATGGCAAAAGTAATCGGTATCGACTTAGGTACAACCAACTCTTGTGTATCCATCTCTGAAAACGGTCAAACCAAAGTTATTGAAAACGCAGAAGGCGCACGCACTACGCCGTCTGTCGTCGCTTATCTAGACGGCGGAGAAGTCCTCGTCGGCGCACCCGCCAAACGCCAAGCCGTAACCAACGCTAAAAACACCATCTACGCCGTCAAACGTTTGATCGGTCATAAATTTGAAGACAAAGAAGTCCAACGCGACATCGAATCCATGCCTTTCGAAATCATCAAAGCCAACAACGGCGACGCATGGGTGAAAGCGCAAGGCAAAGAGCTGTCTCCGCCGCAAGTTTCCGCAGAAGTCCTGCGTAAAATGAAAGAAGCCGCCGAATCTTATTTGGGCGAAAAAGTAACCGAAGCCGTGATTACCGTTCCGGCCTACTTCAACGACAGCCAACGTCAAGCCACCAAAGACGCAGGCCGCATCGCCGGTTTGGACGTAAAACGCATCATCAACGAGCCGACCGCAGCCGCTTTGGCATTCGGTATGGACAAAGGCGACAACAAAGACCGCAAAGTAGCCGTATATGACTTGGGCGGCGGTACCTTCGATATTTCCATCATCGAAATCGCCAACCTCGACGGCGACAAACAATTCGAAGTATTGGCCACCAACGGCGACACCTTCTTGGGTGGTGAAGACTTCGACCAACGCCTCATCGACTACATCATCGCCGAGTTCAAAAAAGACCAAGGCATTGATTTGAAACAAGACGTGATGGCATTGCAACGCCTGAAAGAGGCTGCCGAAAAAGCCAAAATCGAATTGTCTAGCGGCCAGCAAACCGAAATCAACCTGCCGTACATCACCATGGACGCAACCGGCCCGAAACACTTGGCAATGAAAATTACCCGTGCCAAATTTGAAAGCTTGGTTGAAGACCTGATTGCCCGCTCTATCGAGCCTTGCCGCACCGCATTGAAAGATGCCGGTTTGAGCACCAGCGACATCGACGACGTGATTTTGGTCGGCGGTCAAAGCCGTATGCCGAAAGTACAAGAAGCCGTTAGAGACTTCTTTGGCAAAGAGCCGCGCAAAGACGTGAACCCTGACGAAGCCGTTGCCGTAGGCGCAGCGATTCAAGGCGAAGTATTGAGCGGCGGCCGCAGCGACGTATTGCTGCTGGACGTAACCCCTCTGTCCTTGGGTATCGAAACCATGGGCGGCGTGATGACCAAGCTGATTCAGAAGAACACCACCATCCCGACCAAAGCGTCGCAAGTGTTCTCTACCGCCGAAGACAACCAAAGCGCAGTAACCATCCATGTGCTGCAAGGCGAACGCGAACGCGCTTCCGCCAACAAATCTTTGGGTCAGTTCAACTTGGGCGACATCGCACCCGCACCGCGCGGCATGCCGCAAATCGAAGTCACCTTCGACATTGACGCCAACGGCATCCTGCACGTTTCCGCCAAAGACAAAGGCACAGGCAAAGCAGCCAACATCACCATCCAAGGTTCTTCAGGCTTGAGCGAAGAAGAAATCGAACGCATGGTGAAAGATGCCGAAGCCAATGCTGAGGAAGATAAAAAACTGACTGAATTGGTCGCTTCCCGCAACCAAGCCGAAGCCCTGATTCACTCCGTGAAAAAATCTTTGGCCGACTACGGCGACAAACTCGACGCAGCCGAGAAAGAAAAAATCGAAGCCGCGCTGAAAGAAGCTGAAGAAGCCGTGAAAGGCGACGACAAAGCCGCCATCGATGCCAAAGCCGAAGCGCTGGGCACAGCCAGCCAAAAACTGGGCGAAATGGTTTACGCACAGGCACAAGCCGAAGCCCAAGCAGGCGAAAGCGCACAAGCCGAACCGTCTTCCGCCAAGAAAGACGACGACGTGGTAGATGCCGACTTTGAAGAAGTAAAAGACGACAAGAAATAATTGAGGCCGTCTGAAAAAAGCGCGAATCGCAAGGTTCGCGCTTTTTATTTTAATTATTTATAGTAAAAGGTCGTCTGAAAACTTTTCAGACGACCTTGGTTTTAGAAATTTTGACAGACAGGAAAAAGATATAATCCATTGAAAAGACAAGGTTGGGCTAATCTGTTTGTACCTATTCTGGAAGCGATTTTTTCTTTTTAGATTTTATGTATTTCAAGAACATCAGCTCAACCAAGGTACACATAATTAACACTTCGACCCAGTCGGGAAGAAAACGGTCTCCTCCAAAGAAATACTTCGGATTGATGATAAGGCTCAAAATCAAGTTCGCAAGGAAAACAGTAAAGCTGGCTGCAAAGCATATAATCAGCAATACCTTCCAGTATTGTTTGCTGAAACTTGCGACTAAATTCAAATTTTTATTATAATTTTCCCAAAAATTTTTCATGTCTTTATCCTTCTTATAAAGTTTGGGATTGTTCCGTATTTAATTTGAAGAAGAATCTTTCGAAGAAGCATTTTTCTGTTTGTACTGAATATATTTCAGGAATGTCCATATCATCAAGCTTACTGCGACGAGGCTTTCGATAATTTCTGAAAGGAAATATTCTTCCCCTAAAAAATATTTCGGATTGATCACATAGAGGCTCAGGATGGTGTTCACCCCGATGACAATAAAGTTTACAGCGAAGCTGATGACCAGTAGGACCTTCCAATATTTTTTGGCAAAATTGGCGAGCAACTGCAGGTTTTTCTTATAATTTTCCCAAAAATTTTTCATGCCTTTATCCTTCAGGATTATTGATAAAGAATCCGTATCCCGAAAATATTTACGGGATACGGAGTTTGATCGGCAATAATTTAATAGCCAAACGATCTTCTGGCGACAAACGAACCTAATCTGCCTCCTAAAACTCTACCTACATTGGCTCCGATAGCACCACCGGCAGCCATACCGCCCGGTCCTGCAATCGCGCCTAATGCCATTCCGGTAAAGCCGCCGGCAAAAGCACCTGCGCCGGCACCAACCCAGCGGCCGGCTCCTGAAACCGCGCTTCGACTGAAATTAAAGCCGCCGGAAACTTGTTGTAAATCTTCCATGTTAAGTGTTTGCATATTAGCACTCCAAAATGAAAAATAGGGTGAAAAGAGAATAGCAAGCATTTTCATCCGTTTGCTGTTGTATTGACAGCGGCAGATATGTGTTAGTTTGTTTTTTTGAAATTATTATTTAAGTTATATTAAAAAATGAAAACATAACAAATAGTCAAGAAATGATAAATTTAAATTGGTTATATCATCAAGACAGCAAGACAAAATTAAAAACAAGCTTTCAAGTTGCGATAAAAGGTCGTCTGAAAACTTTTCAGAC
>NZ_KV812097.1:102767-104778 GCF_001813335.1 Neisseria sp. HMSC055H02
AGGTCGTCTGAAAACTTTTCAGACGACCTTCTGCCTATCTGTTGCCCTGTGTGTGGAAACATAAGAAAATAGCCTTATTTTTCAAACCATCCAATCAAAGGAAACCTTCATGACGACATTCCCCATCGCGCGCGCGGGCGATAAGACACTTGAAATCCAAGGCAAAATGGCGAACCGCCACGGCTTGATCGCCGGTGCGACCGGTACGGGCAAAACCGTGACCCTGCGCCGTATGGCGGAAGCCTTCAGCAGCGAGGGCGTTCCTGTATTTTTGGTTGACGTCAAAGGCGATTTGTCGGGCATCGCGCAAGCGGGTGCTGCCAGCGGCAAGGTGGGCGAACGCATTGCCGAGTTTGGCTTGGGCGAACAATGGCTGCAAAGCTTCCCCGTGCGCTTTTGGGATGTTTACGGTGAAACCGGCATTCCGGTGCGCGTAACCGTTTCGGAAATGGGCCCGCTGCTGCTGGCGCGTTTGATGAACCTAAACGACACGCAGGAAGGCTTGTTGAACCTTGTGTTCAAAGTTGCCGACGATAAAGGCTGGCACATTCTGGATTTGAAAGACCTGCGCAGTATGCTGAAACACGTTTCCGACCACGCTTCGGAATACCGCACGCACTACGGCAATGTCTCCGCCGCCAGTATTGGCGCGATTCAGCGTCAGCTTTTGACGCTGGAGAACGAAGGTGCGGAAAAATTCTTCGGCGAGCCGTCGCTCAACCTGCAAGATTGGATGCAGACCGACAACGGCAAAGGCGTCATCAACGTCCTCAATTCGGAAAAACTGATGCGTTCGCCGCGTATGTACAGCGCGTTTTTGCTGTGGATGTTGGCGGAGTTGTTTGAAACCCTGCCCGAAGTCGGCGATTTGGACAAACCGAAATTCGTGATGTTCTTCGACGAAGCGCATTTGATGTTCGACAACGCCGCCAATGCGCTGGTGGAGCAAGTTGAGCAAGTCGTGCGCCTGATCCGTTCCAAAGGCGTGGGCGTGTATTTCGTGACCCAAAACCCGCTCGATTTGCCCGACACCATTCTCGGACAGCTCGGCAACCGCGTGCAACACGCCCTGCGCGCCTTCACGCCGCGCGACCAAAAAGCGGTTAAGGCCGCTGCCGAAACCTTCCGCAGCAACCCGAATATCAAAGTTGCCGAAGCGATTGCCGAACTGGGCGTCGGCGAAGCACTCGTTTCCTTCCTCGACGAAAAAGGTATGCCCGAGCCGGTAGAGCGCGCGCTTGTCCTGCCGCCGCAATCCGCCTTGACCCCGCTTGCGGCCGAAGAGCGCAACCGCTTGTTCCAAAACGATGATTTGTATCCGACCTATAAAGACATGGTGGACAACTATTCCGCTTTTGAAGCCTTAGCCGAAGCCGACAGTCAGGTTGCGGCGGAGAAAGAGGCGGCAGCGGCGGCAAAAGAGCAGGAAAAAGCGCAAAAAGCCGCTGAAAAAGAAGCTGCCAATGCCGACCCCGGCATACTCGGCGGACTGCTCGGCGGTTTGAGCGGGGGGCGTAAAAAGTCAGGGCAGGGCTTGGGCTACAATGTCGCCGACGCCATCGGCAGCCAAATCAACCGCCAAGTGACCAACGCCATTTCCCGCAGCGTGATGGGCATCATTAAAAACATGTTTAAAAAATAAGGCGTAAAAAGAAGGCAAAGGTCGTCTGAAAGCCTGAAAATCGGTTTTCAGACGACCTTTTATATTAATTCAAAAAATATACCGTCATGCCCGCGCAGGCGGGAATCCAGGCACGCCCGCACAGAAACTTATCGGGTAAAACGGTTTCTTTAACTTTACGTTCTGGATTCCCGCCTGCGCGGGAATGACGGAATTTGATGATATGCTGGATTTAAAGTTAAGTATGCTTGCTATACGTCCTAGATTTCTGCCTGTTCTATTTTTACATTAACCTTGCCATCCGGTCTGTGTAGGTCTGATTCTTGAATCAGACAGTTTAAGACTTTTGGAATCCTCGTAAAAAAGGTCGTCTGAAACTTTCAGACGACC
>NZ_KV812097.1:104878-123700 GCF_001813335.1 Neisseria sp. HMSC055H02
AAAAGGTCGTCTGAAACTTTCAGACGACCTCTAATATTTTGGGAAATTGAAATGAGAAAACTACCTGCCGTTACTTTTGAGTAGGTGGGGAGGGAGGATTTTGTACCTGATTTTGCAAGTTCTTTTTATCTTGCGCTTCTGCGGCGTTTCTTGCGTTTTCGGGCATCTGTTCATAAAGATTATTCCACATTTTGGGTTTTGTAATGGTTTCCTCCACAAGGGCGTTGATTAAGTCGAACATTTTTCCGGCAGCCCTATCAAAATCTTCATCTGAAATTTGACCGGGATGTACGGCATTATTTCCGGTAATCCGCAAAGTATCGGCAACTTTGACAACCTGTCCTGAGAATACGCCTTTTTCAACCAGCGACCTGATGTCGTCATTAATGTTTTTCCCTTTTTCTCCCAAGTGGATACATAATTTTTGCAAGCCTAAACGCAGTAATGCCGCCGCTCCTCGAGGGGATTTGATGAAAATTCGGGCGGCTTCTTCGTAATCTTTTTTGACATCCTCAGGCATATCTTCGGCAGGAAGTGGGGCAGAGCCGAAATCAGGGTAGAGCATTGTGCTACTGTCATTTATTTTAGTTACTCGCCAAAAACTATCTTTTTTGCAATGATCACAAATAGCTTGATAATACACACTTGGTTCTTTACTTTGCCATTTCATATGCGCAAATGCCCCGCAATGCGGGCAATTAAAAGCTTTTTTATAAAACTCAGGTGCGGTATATGCTGTCATTTCTGACACCTCCCTATCAATGTTAACAAAACAATATTTATTGGTTTCGATAAAGGCCGTCTGAAAATTTTTCAGACGACCTTTTATATTAAATTCAAAAAACATGCCGTCATTCCCGTGCAGGCGGGAATCCAGACCTGCCCGTACAGGAACTCATCAGGCAAAAACGGTTTCTTTAACTTTATGTTCTGGATTCCCGCCTGCGCGGGAATGACGATTCAGGCATTTTATATTGAATCCGCTAAATTTTTACCTCAACCTTACCGTCACGCCGCGTTGTCGAAGCCGCTGTGGCGCAGCAGTGCGTCTATGCTCGGTTCGCGTCCGCGGAAGGCTTTGAAGGATTCCGCTGCGCTGCGGGAGCCGCCGACGGCGAGGATTTCCTGCCAGAAGCGTTTGCCTGTGGCGGCGACGTCGCCGCTTTCTTCAAAGGCGGCGTAGGCGTCGGCGCTGAGGACTTCCGCCCATGCGTAGCTGTAATAGCCTGCGGAGTAGCCGCCGGCGAAGATGTGGCCGAAGCTGTTGGCGAAGCGGTTGTATTCGGGCGGTTGGATGACGGCGACTTCTTTGCGCACGCTGTCTAAAACCTGTTGCCAGTTTTTCAGACGACTTTCGTTCTCTTCGCTGTAAATGGTCATGTCGAAGAGGGCGAATTCCATTTGGCGGACGAGGAACATGCCGCGTTGGAAGTTTTTGGCGGCGAGCATTTTGTCGAAGAGTTCTTTCGGCAGGGGCTCGCCGGTTTCTTCGTGGGCGGACATTTGTGCCAAGACGTCGTATTCCCAGACGAAGTTTTCCATAAACTGGCTGGGCAGCTCGACTGCGTCCCACTCGACGCCGTTGATGCCGGATACGCCCAGTTCGTCCACTTGGGTGAGCAGGTGGTGCAGGCCGTGGCCGGTTTCGTGGAAGAGGGTGAGGATTTCGTCATGGCTCAGGCGGGCTTCTTTGCCGCCGACGGGCGGGGTGAAGTTGCAGACGAGGTAGGCGGTGGGCAGTTGCAGCGTGCCGTCGGCGAAGCGGCGGCGGCCTTTGTAGTCGTTCATCCACGCGCCGCCGCGTTTGCCTTCGCGGGCGTAGAGGTCCATATAGACGCCGCCTATGGTTTTGCCGTTTTGTTCCAGCTCGAAGTAGCGCACGTCTTTGTGCCAGACGGGAACGGTTTTTTCGGTAAATCCGATGCCGTAGAGTTTTTTGATTTGGGCGAACAGGCCTGCCAGAACTTTGCTGACGGGGAAGTATTTTTTGACTTCGGTTTCGCTGAATGCGTATTTGGCTTCGCGCAGTTTTTCGCTGGCGTAGCTCAAATCCCACGGCTGCGGGTCGGCGAGGTTCAGGCGTTCGCGGGCGAAGGCTTTGACTTCGGCGAGGTCTTTTTCGGCGTAGGGTTTGGCGCGGCGGGCGAGGTCGTGCAGGAAGGTGAGGACTTGTTCGGGGCTGTCGGCCATTTTGGTGAAGAGCGACAGTTCGGCGTAGTTTTTGAAGCCGAGCAGTTTGGCGGTTTGCAGGGCGTTTTCGAGCGTGCGGTCGATGTTGGCGGTGTTGTCGAATTTGCCGTCGTCTGAAAGTTCGCTGGCGCGGGTAACGTAGGCGCGGTAGATTTGTTCGCGCAATTCGCGGTTGTCGGCGTATTGGATGACGGCGAGGTAGTGCGGAATCTGCAAACCGATTTTGTAGCCTGTTTTGCCTTCGCTTTGCGCGGCCGCGGCAAACATGGCGAGCGAGTCTTCGGGGATGCCGACAAGCGGTGCGGCGTCGTCAAAGTAGAGGGCGAAGGCGTCGGTTGCGTCTAAGACGTTTTGCGAGAATTTGGCGGAGAGTTGCGCGCCTTCGGTTTGCAGTTTCGCCAGCTCTGCCTGCTGTTCAGGCGGCAATTCCGCGCCGCTGAGGACGAAATCGCGCAGGTCGTGGTTGAGCTTGGTTTTTTGTGCAGGGGAGAGGGTCTCGAATTCGGGGGAGTTTTTGATTACTTTGAAGCGGTTGTACAGCTCGATGTCTTGTCCGATTTCGGTGAAGAAGACGGTGATTTCGGGCATCAGTTCGTTATAGACGGCGCGCAGTTCGGGCGTGTCGACGACGGAGTTGAGGTGCGACACGACGCCCCAAATCCTGCCGACGCGTTCGGTGATGCCGGTCAGACGCTCGACGGTGTTCGCCCAGTCGGTGTGCGTTTGGGCTTTGACTTCGGCAATCTGCGCGCGCGCTTCGGCGATGGCGGTTTGCAGGGCGGGTTTGATGTCGGCGGTTTGGATGGCGTCGAAACGGGGTTCTTCGCCCAAATGGAGCAGTACGTTGTCGGTCATGGATGGGATTCCTTTGTGTGGGTGGCGGGTTCGGACGGAGGTCGTCTGAAAAATGGCTGCCGCCTGAGTCAATGGGAAAATGGGGATAATGTGTGTCTGGGTTTTAGGTTTGCCGTTCGGGCGAACCGATTGTGTTTTCAGACGACCTGTTTGGATTCGGGGTCGTCTGAAAACGACGGGGCAAACAATAGGGGAGATATAGTGCCATCGCGTCAGGCTTAAAGCGTCTTTCCCTGTTTTTACGCTATTCCGCGCCGCGCGGGTTGGATTTGAGCGGGGCGGCGAGGTCGAGGCTCATCGGTGTGCCCGCAGGGGCGAAAACGGCTTGTGCGATATTGGTTTGCAACGAATCGGCAAACGCGCCGCGGTAGATTTTCGCGCCTTGGTGGGTCAGGTTGGATTGTACGTCGACATAGACTTCACCGCCGATTTGCTGCCACAGGCGGCAGAACGTGTAGTCTTCGGAAAGGTAGCGTTTGCTTTCGGGATCGACCATGCAGTCGAAGAAGCGGTAGTGCAGCCCTTTGTCTTCGCGCTTGTAGTCGCTGTCGGAGATGTAGTTCAGCTCGGGGTAGGCTGCCATCATTTTTTCGAACACGCTGCGTTTGATGACCATGAATCCGGTCGGTGCGTCGTCGACTTTCATAAAGCCTTCTTCATCGACGCGCAGCACGATTTCGCCGTTTTCGTTTTTATCGCCTGTGTTGACGGTGTAGGCGGTGTACATCCGCTCGAAATCCGCTTGGGTCGTGCCGGCGGGAACGCCTTCATCAGGCCAGTTTTCGCGTTTCAGCGGATAAATGCCGGCAACGACGTCTTTATCCGCCAAAAGCAGGCGGTAGAACGCTTCGGCGGAAAAGCCGATGTCGGAGTCTATCCAGAAGAGGTGCGTCCATTCTTTGTTTTCTAAAAAAGTCGCCACGCAATTATTGCGCGCGCGGGTAATCAGGCTCTCGCCGCGCTGCATCATCACTTGCAGCGGCCAGCCGTTTTGCGCGCTGGTGTTGACGATGTTGAGCAGCGAAAGGACGTAATTATGGAAATATTTCCCGTCGTGGCTGGGGGTCATAATGACGGGGTACATTTGCGTAAGGGCGGATTCGGGCAACATAGTATTTTCCTGATTATTAATAGATTATGGGGTTAAGCTTGAGGGTTTAGCAGGCGGTATTGTACGCGCAAAAACTCATCCAATACCGCCTGCTGGATTTCTAAACGCTTCGCCACGGGCGAGGCATAGCGCACGATGATAAGGTACACCTTGTCGTCATGCGGCACGCGGGTTACGCGCGGCTGGGCGGCAGGGGTGATAAACAGCTTCTCCGCCTGCACGTTTTCCAAATGCCGCTGGATGGCGGGTACATAAGGTTGGCACAAAGGTTCGAGTACGGCTTTCAGACGACCTACAATCACATCCGAATCCAAATGAATCGGCACGGGAATCTCCACCGTATGAATCACATAATCGCCCAAAATATTGTCGCGGCGGACGGAATGGTTCAAAAGCAGGCTGTTGGGAAACGAAAGCGTTTTACCCGAAAGCTGCCCGACCAGCGGGTTCGGGCCGATCTGCATCATCAACGTGTTCAAAAGATTAATATCGACCACACGCCCGCGCAGGCCGTTGACCTCGATATAGTCGCCGACCGAATATTGTTTCGTTACCGAGCGCAAAATGCTGCCCGACAAACACATAATCAGTTCCTTCGTCGCCACCACAATCGCCGCCGCTACGGCAAACATCGACAGCGCCAACGTCTGAATTTGTGTCGCCCAAATTACCGCCAGCCCGAAAATCGTCAAAATCAGCGTCAGATTGCGGCTGAGTACCAAAGAGCGGCGTTTTTCCTCGATGCTGTAATGCGGGTGGCGGCGCAGATACAGTTTCAGCAAAACGCCCCGCAAAACCAGCAGCGCCATGACCATCAGCACCGATTCCACCACTTCCTCGCGTACCGGCAGAGTATGCAGCCATTGCCGTACTGTGTCCCACATAGTGTAAAAATCCTATATTTATCTTGATATTGTTTTCAGACGACCTATACGCATTATCGGCACGGACTGCCGAGTCGTCTAAGAAATGACATTATAAATGATAACGAATGGGGAGGTCGTCTGAAACATCCGCAAGAGTCATAACATCGAAATGGCGCGTTCAGACGACCTTTAAAGCCTATAATGATATACCGTAACACTATGTTAATAAAGAGAAATTTGTTTACCGAGCTGCCAAAAAAGGATAACATAGAGACCGTAACCTAAAGGGTTTGAATTAACCATCGATAACGAGGAATCAAAATGACTTGCAAAATCCACGATCATCACGACCATACCCATGGCGCCGGTTGCGGCCATACCGCCATCAAACATGACGACCACACCGACTATCTGCACGACGGCCACCTGCACCACGAACACAACGGTCATTACGACGAACACAGCTTAAGCGTCAATGAAACCAACCCTGAAGGCTGCCATCCCGTCGATACCTGCAACGGTCACGTTCACGGCGAAGGCTGCGGCCACGAAGCCGTACCGCACGGCGATCACACCGACTACATCGTCAACGGTCGCCTGCACCACCAACACGGCGACCACTGCGACGATCACGGTCCGGTTGAGATTGTGAAGTAAGCAGTTTTTAAAGCTTAGGTATAAAAAGGTCGTCTGAAATACATTTAGGTTTTCAGACGACCTTTTTACACTGTGTATGACAAAAAACCTGCCCGAATCGTCGGGCAGGTTTGCTTATGGCTGAACCGAGTCGGATTAGTTTTTGTCCAAATCGACTAGTTTGTTTTTGGCAATCCAAGGCATCATGGAGCGCAGTTGTGCGCCTACTTTTTCGATTTGGTGGTCGGCAGTCAGGCGGCGGCGGGCGGTCATGCTGGCGTAGTTGACGGCACCTTCTTGGATGAACATTTTGGCGTATTCGCCAGTTTGGATGCGTTTGAGGGCGTTGCGCATGGCTTCGCGGGATTTGTCGTTAATGACTTCCACGCCGGTAACGTATTCGCCGTACTCCGCGTTGTTGGAAATGGAGTAATTCATGTTGGCGATGCCACCTTCGTAAATCAGGTCAACAATGAGCTTCATTTCGTGCAGGCATTCGAAGTATGCCATTTCGGGCGCGTAGCCTGCTTCGGTCAGGGTTTCGAAGCCGGTTTTGATCAATTCGACCACGCCGCCGCACAATACGGCTTGTTCGCCGAAGAGGTCGGTTTCGGTTTCTTCGCGGAAGTTGGTTTCAATCACGCCGCCTTTGGTGCCGCCGTTGGCTGCTGCGTAAGACAGGGCGATGTCGCGCGCTTTGCCACTTTTATCTTGGTAAACGGCGATCAACGAAGGTACGCCGCCGCCTTTCAGGAATTCGCTGCGTACGGTATGGCCGGGGCCTTTGGGGGCGACCATAATCACGTCCAAGTCGGCGCGCGGTACGATTTGGTTATAGTGGACGTTGAAGCCGTGTGCGAAAGCGAGTACCGCGCCTTGTTTCAGATTGGGCTCGATTTCGTTTTTATAGACGACGGGTTGGTTTTCGTCGGGCAGCAGAATCATCACTACGTCTGCTTTTTTGGTGGCATCGGCTACGGACAATACTTCGAAGCCGGCTGCTTCTGCTTTTTTCCAAGAGCCGCCTTGGCGCAGGCCGACTACTACGTTTACGCCTGAATCTTTCAGGTTGGCTGCGTGGGCGTGGCCTTGTGAGCCGTAGCCGATGATGGCGACGGTTTTACCTTTGATCAGGGACAGGTCGGCGTCTTTATCGTAATAAACTTGCATTTGATTTCCTTTGGATAAAATGGGTTCCGGCTTTGCGTTGAGGATGCCGGACAGTTGGATTGAGGGTAAAGGGTTAAACAGAGAGTTCTTCCATCAAAACGATTTCGAGCGCGTCGGTTTTGCCGTCGATGGCTTTAACGAAACCTTGGAAATGTTCGCTGGCGTTGTGCGCATCGATGGCCGCCTGAGATTTCCAGTTTTCGACGAAGACGAAACGGTTGGGTTTGCCGATTTCCTGATGCAGATCGTAGCTGATGTTGCCTTCTTCCGCGCGGCTGGCTTTGACCAGGCTTTGGAACAAGGGTTTCAGCGTTTCTGTATGTTCAGGTTTGACGGTAACCAGTGCGACGATTTTAATGTTTGACATCAATCTCTCCTGCCGTTTTTGTTTTCAGACGACCTATCGGGTCGTCTGAAAACTGACGGTGTTAAATTTTCAAAATACGCTCGCCGCGACCGATACCGGCTGCGCCTGTGCGTACGGTTTCCAAAATCTGGGCGCGTCCGACCGTTTCGAGGAAGGAGTCGAGTTTGTCGGTTGAGCCTGTGATTTCAATGGTGTAGCTGCGGTCGGTTACGTCGATGATGCTGCCACGGTAGATTTCGGTCAGACGTAAAAATTCGTCGCGGTCTTTGCCGACGGCGCGGACTTTTACCAGCATCAATTCGCGTTCGACAAAACGGCTTTCGTTCAAATCGACCACTTTGATTACCTCAATCAATTTATTGAGTTGCTTGGTGATTTGTTCGATGACTTGCTCGTCGCCGTGGGTAACGATGGTCATGCGCGAGAGGGTTTTGTCTTCGGTCGGGGCTACAGCCAAGGAGTCGATGTTGTAGTCGCGAGCGGAGAAAAGACCGACCACGCGGCTCATCGCGCCTGATTCGTTTTCCATCAGAACAGATAAGATATGTCGCATTGTCGTTCTCCTTACGCTTTCGGGTTTTCGCGCATGTGCGGCGGCAGAACCATTTCGTCCAAACCTTTGCCGTTGCCGACCATGGGCAGCACGTTTTGTTTCTTATCGGTCAAGAAGTCGATAAATACCAGACGGTCTTTTTGTTTGACCGCTTCCAAAAGCGCGCCTTCAACATCGGATTTTTTGTCCACGCGGATACCGATGTGCCCGTATGCTTCCGCCAGTTTGACGAAATCGGGCAGGGAATCGAAATAGGTTTCCGATTCACGGTTGCCGTAATATAGCTCCTGCCATTGGCGAACCATGCCGAGGTAGCCGTTGTTTAGGGTAACGACGTTAATCGGGACATGGTATTGGAAGCAGGTGGACAATTCCTGGATGTTCATCTGAATCGAACCTTCGCCCGTAATACAGAATACGTCTTGGTCGGGAGCGGCAAGTTTCGCACCCAGCGCATACGGCAGCCCTACGCCCATCGTACCCAAGCCGCCGGAATTGAGCCATTGGCGCGGGCGTTCGAACGGATAATATTGCGCCGCGAACATTTGGTGTTGTCCCACGTCCGAAGTGATGATGGCGGAATTGCCGGTAACTTCGGCAAGTTTCTGCACGACATATTGCGGTTTGATGATTTCGCTGTCGTTGTCAAACCACAGGCAGTTGCGCGAACGCCATTCTTCGATGTTTTTCCACCATTTATCCAAAGAGTCGGCGGCAGGCGCATCCTGTTTGCCCCACAAGGCAATCATTTCGGACAAGACGTTTTTCACGTCGCCGACAATCGGAATATCGACTTTGACGCGTTTGGCGATGCTGGACGGGTCAACATCAATGTGAATGACTTTTTTGGCTTTTTCAAAGAATTTGGACGGAACGGAGACGACACGGTCGTCAAAACGCGCGCCCACTGCCAACACGACATCTGCGTTTTGCATGGCGAGGTTGGCTTCGTAAGTGCCGTGCATACCCAGCATGCCCAAGAATTGGAGGTCGCTTGAAGGGTACGCGCCCAGCCCCATCAGCGTGCCGGTACACGGTGCGCCCGTCATGCGGACAAACTTCGTCAGCTCTTCCGAAGCATTGCCCAATACCACGCCGCCGCCGAAATAAACGACCGGACGTTTGGCGGAAGCCAACATTTGGACGGCTTTTTTAATCTGCCCGATATGGCCTTGCACGACAGGTTGGTAAGAGCGGATAAAGATGTCTTCCTGCGGATAGCTGAATTTCGCCATCGCCTGCGTTACATCTTTGGGAATATCGACTACGACCGGACCGGGTCGGCCGCTGGCGGCGATTTGGAATGCCTTTTTAATGGTCTCGGCAAGCTCGTTGACGTTGGTTACCAAGAAATTGTGTTTGACGCACGGACGGGTAATGCCGACCGTATCCACCTCTTGAAACGCATCCGTACCGATGAGCGAATTGCCGACCTGTCCGCTGATGACCACCATCGGAATCGAATCGCTGTATGCGGTGGCAATGCCTGTCAGCGCATTGGTCACGCCCGGACCGGAAGTAACCAGCGCGACGCCAACTTTGCCGCTGACGCGCGCATACGCATCTGCCGCGTGTACCGCCGCCTGCTCGTGTCGGGTCAGGATGTGCTTGAATTTATTGAGTTGGAAAATAGCGTCGTAGATTTCGATGACTGCGCCGCCCGGATAGCCGAAAACATACTCTACACCTTCGGCTTTGAGACTTTGCACTATGATTTGTGCACCTGATAATTGCATAATGACCTCTTTTATACGGCTTCAAACCAATAGGGGCAACCCGCCTCGCCACAGCACCTGTAATGCAAGCCCTCCAAGCAGCGGTTTAGGGTACGCGCATTGAAGGAACACGGCGACAGTCAGACTGTCCAATCAATTGGAATGAAACACAGAGTTTATGAATGAAAGAATGCAAACGATAACGCAAACCGCCTGTTCAATCAAGACAAAATCTTTCATCTTTTAACGTTGTTTGAATATTGTGAAGATTGCTTTTTGATTTTTATAGGATAAATATGATTTGGGTTTCTTGGATCTTGTATCTTCGTTCATAAAATTGTTGACATTTTGAAGCTGGATTGCAAGTTGCCTTCTTCAGTTCGATTAATAAGCAAAGGTCGTCTGAAAACTCCAATTCAAGATTTTCAGACGACCTTTCACTTCAAAACATCAGTTTGAACCGACTTTAATCTTCTGCCACAGATTAACCGACAGTTTCTTCGCATCCGAACTCATTTGCGGCATCACAAAACCGTCTTTCATATCCTGAGCATTCGGGAAGATGGAGCGGGTGTTAACCAACTCGGCAGGCATTTTCTCGCGTGCCGGTTTGCTTGCAGGCGCAAAGGTAACGGCAATGCCGTTTTTCGCAGCCACTTCGGGATCAAGCGTATAGTTGATGTATTTGTGGGCATTGGCAATGTTTTTCGCATCGGCGGGAATCAGCCAAGATTCAATCCAGAAGCCCATACCCTTCGGCGTCAACACTTCGATGCCGACATTGTTTTTCACTTCTTCGGAACGCGCTTTCGCCAAGTTCAAGTCGCCTCCGTTACCGGCCGCAAGACAGATGTCGCCGCGCGCCAGTTCGTCAATGATGGACGGACTGAAACGTTTTACATCAGGACGGATGGCTTTCAGCACTTCCGCCGCCGCTTTCAAATCATCAGGATTTGTGCCTTTGGGGTCTTTACCCAAATAATTCAGTAAAATTGGGAACATCTCGCTCGGCGTGTCCCACAAGGCGATACCGCATGATTTCAGCTTGTTGGTGTATTCAGGCTTGAACAGCAAATCCCAACCGTTTTCAGGCAGCTTGCCGCCCAAAAGTTCTTTGCCCTTCGCCGTAATTGCCAAAGTGTTGACGCCGGAGAAATAAGGAACGGCATACTGGTTGCCCGGGTCGGCAGTTTCCAGCATTTTCAACAATTCGGGATCGATGTTTTTGTAATTGGGAATCAGGTCTTTATTGATTTTTTGATAAGCACCCGCTTCGATTTGACGGGGCAGGAAGGCGATGCCGGGAACGACCAAGTCATAGCCGGATTTGCCGGTCAGCATTTTGGCTTCGAGGGTTTCGTTGTTTTCGTAAAGGTCGTAGGTCAGCTTCAGCTTATTGGCTTTTTTGAAGTCTTCAACGGTGCTCTCGTCAACGTAGTTCGACCAGTTGTAGATGTTCAAAGTATCGGTGGCGGCTGCTTCGGCATTGGCAGCAGGCGCGCTGCCTGCTTGAGGTTGCTCGGTTTTTTTCTCGCCACCGCCGCAAGCGGCCAGCGATAATGCCGCCAATACGGCTAATACGGATTTTTTCATACGGGCAGATTCCTGATGAAAGATTGTTAACAGAAAATGAACACTCTGCACCCCATCAATACCCCGGCGCAAAGCGGGGCTATTGTAATGGAAGTAAGTGAGAACTCAAAGCAATATCTGACTGATTTTTATTGAAATAAGGCGCGATTTCTCAGACTCGGGAAAACGGCGTTGCACAAGATGTCGTTTTTGGGCAAAATACGGGCGATTTGCGCGCGCGAACAGAGAAAATACTTGCATATAGAGGAATCTGTCTTTAAAATTGCGCGTTTACAGAATTTATTTTTTCAGGAGATATTCAATATGGCAAACAGCGCACAAGCCCGCAAACGTGCCCGCCAATCGGTTAAACAACGCGCCCACAACGCCAGCCTGCGTACTGCATTCCGTACCGCGGTGAAAAAAGTGTTGAAAGCAGTTGAAGCCGGCGACAAAGCTGCTGCTCAAGCAGTTTACCAAGAGTCCGTCAAAGTCATCGATCGTATCGCTGACAAAGGCGTATTCCACAAAAACAAAGCAGCCCGCCATAAGAGCCGTCTGTCTGCCAAAGTAAAAGCATTGGCTTAATCTTTTTCGCCCATCACCTTGGCGTGTTACCGCGTCGGGACAGGCAAGCAGATAACGATGCCCCTGAGGTCTTAACCTTTCAGGGGCATTGCCGTATGTGGTGCAAGTTGATGTAAACTTTTCAGACGACCTGCCGTAAAGCAGACGCAAGGCAGTAAAATGCGGCTTGATCTGCTTTTCAAACGATTAATCCCGATGTTCAGGCAAAAGGTCGTCTGAAAACACCTAATCGGCAATCCCATGAATGAAATGATGAACAAGATGTTGAAACACAATTTGGCGCAAAGCAATGCCCTAAAGAACAAAAAACCGTCATTCTCCAAATGTCGGCGCGCTTTGATGCTTATCTTTGTCGGCGGAGTCGCCGCCCCTGTCGCCTATGCCGACACGGCTTTGCAATGCACCTCCATTCAAGACAATGCCACCCGTTTGGCGTGTTACGACAGCATTTACTCGGCACAACTGCCGCCGCAAGCACCGCTGCCCGTCATTCGTGAAGAAGCCGCCAAAGCACCGGTCGATTTGCCCAAAACCATCAGCACCAGCCGTGAGAAAAAGGCGGCGACGATTGTGTTTGACGAAAATAAAGAGCAATCCACCCTTTCGGAAGACAATCTCCGCACCGCAGCCGATGCCTACACGCCGCTGAGCCTGATGTACGATTTGGACAAAAACGACTCGCGCGGCTTGTTGAGCGTGCGCGAACACAATCCCATGTACCTGATGCCCGCATGGTACAACAGCTCGCCCAACCTCCATCCCCATTCCCCTTCGCGCGGCACGACCAATCAGGAAAAATTCAGCGAACAGAAACACATAGAAACCAAACTGCAAGTTTCGTTCAAAAGCAAAATCGCCGAAGATTTGTTTAAAACCCGCGCGGATTTGTGGTTCGGCTATACCCAAAAATCCGATTGGCAGATTTACAACCAAGGCAGAAAATCCGCGCCGTTCCGCAATACCGATTACGAACCCGAAATCTTCCTGACCCAGCCCGTGAAGGCAGATTTGCCGTTCGGCGGCAAACTGCGGATGGTCGGCGCAGGCTTCGTCCACCAATCCAACGGACAAAGCCGCCCCGAATCCCGCTCATGGAACCGCGTTTACGCATTGGCGGGGATGGAATGGGGCAAACTGACCGTCATCCCGCGCGTGTGGATGCGCGCCTTTGATCAGACCGGCGAAAACAACGACAATCCCGACATTACCGACTATATGGGTTATGGCGATTTGAAGCTGCAATACCGTCTGAACGACAAACAAAATATTTCGTCCCTGCTGCGCTACAATCCCAAAACCGGACACGGCGCGGTTGAAGCCGCCTATACTTTCCCGATTAAAGGCAAACTCAAAGGCGTCGTGCGCGGCTTTCACGGCTACGGCGAAAGCCTGATTGATTACAACCACAAACAAAACGGCATTGGCATCGGCCTGATGTTCAACGACTGGGACGGAATTTGACGCCCAACCCCGTTTTCAGACGACCTTTTAAACCATGTTGCACACAGGTCGTCTGAAAGCAAAACAAACACCCTTCCCATATTAAAAACACTCGTTTCCTATCGCCCAAACGCGTATAATGCAACGTTTGTGCGATATTTGTCGGAATGACACAGAAGATGACAGAACAAACGGCCGAAGGCGGAAAAGTTGCCAAGGCATTAAAAAAATATCTGATTACAGGCATGTTGGTATGGCTGCCGATAGCCGTAACCATTTGGGCGGTCAGCTATATCATATCAGCCGCCGACCGGCTGATCAGCCTGCTGCCCGAGCAATGGCAGCCACAATATTTCTGGGGATTCAACATTCCCGGCTTGGGCATTATTGCCGCCATCGTCGTCTTATTTCTGACCGGCGTGTTCGCCGCCAACGTTTTGGGGCGTCAAATCCTCGCCGCATGGGACAGCCTGTTGGGACGGATTCCCGTCGTCAAGTCCATCTATTCCAGCGTCAAAAAAGTATCCGAGTCCCTGCTCTCCGACAGCAGCCGCTCGTTCAGAACGCCCGTGCTGGTTCCGTTCCCTCAACCCGATATTTGGACGATTGCCTTTGTATCAGGGCATATTCCCGACAAACTCAAAGGCAGCCTGCCGCACGATGACGACTATCTTTCCGTCTATGTGCCGACCACGCCCAATCCGACCGGCGGCTATTACATCATGGTGAAAAAAAGCGACGTGCGCGAACTCGATATGAGCGTGGACGAAGCATTGAAATATGTGATTTCGTTGGGCATGGTGATGCCGGATGAAGTTCGGGTCAAGGCTTTGGCAAAACACAGGTCGTCTGAAAACGGCGATACAGAACAAAACAATTAAGGTGTCTTTTTTCAGACGACCTTTTCCTTCTTTTCAAATTGAACAATATAAAAAGGTGATTTTATGCGTACCAACTATTGCGGCCTGATCAGCGAGCAATACTTAGACCAAACCGTAACCGTCAAAGGCTGGGTACACCGCCGGCGCGACCACGGCGGTGTGATTTTTATCGACCTGCGCGACCGTGAAGGCATCGTCCAAGTCGTGATTGACCCCGATACGCCCGAAGCGTTTGCCACTGCCGATTCCGCCCGCAACGAATACGTTTTGAGCATTACCGGCCGCGTGCGCAACCGTCCCGAAGGCACGACCAACGACAAAATGATTTCCGGCAAAATCGAAATCCTTGCCAAAGAAATCGAAGTCTTGAACGCCGCCGCTACGCCGCCGTTCCAAATCGATGACGAAAACATCAGCGAAAACGTGCGCCTGACCAACCGCGTTATCGACCTGCGCCGTCCGGTAATGCAGCACAACCTGCGCCTGCGTTATCAAGTCGCTATGGGCGTTCGCCGTTATCTGGACGCGCAAGGCTTCATCGACATCGAAACCCCGATGCTGACCCGCTCTACTCCAGAAGGCGCGCGCGACTACCTCGTGCCGAGCCGCGTTCATCCGGGCGAGTTTTTCGCTCTGCCGCAATCGCCGCAATTGTTCAAACAACTGTTGATGGTGGCGGGTTTCGACCGTTACTACCAAATTACCAAGTGCTTCCGCGACGAAGACTTGCGCGCCGACCGCCAGCCTGAATTCACCCAAATCGACTTGGAAACCTCGTTCTTGAACGAGGATGAAATCATGGACATCACCGAAGGCATGGCAAAACAAGTCTTCCAAGACGCGCTGGGCGTGGATTTGGGCGATTTCCCGCGTATGCCTTACGCCGAAGCCATGTTCTACTACGGCTCCGACAAACCCGATATGCGCATCAACCTGAAATTCACCGAGCTGACTGACTTGATGAAGACCGAAGAATTCAAAGTCTTCCGTGGCGCAGCCGACATGAAAGGCGGCCGCGTGGTTGCCCTGCGCGTACCGAACGGCGCGAAATTCAGCCGCAAGGAAATCGACGAATACACTAAATTTGTCGGCATCTACGGCGCGAAAGGTTTGGCGTACATCAAAGTGAACGACGTCAGCAACCTCTCCAACGGCGAAGACAGCGGCCTGCAATCTCCAATCGTGAAATTCCTGTCTGAAAACGCCCTGAAAGAAATCATTGCCCGTACCGGCGCGCAAAACGGCGACATCATCTTCTTCGGCGCAGACAAAGCCAAAGTCGTGAGCGAAGCCATCGGCGCGCTGCGTATCAAAGTCGGTTTGGAACACGGCGCGGAAAACGGCTACTTCGTGGACGAATGGAAACCTTTGTGGGTTGTTGATTTCCCGATGTTCGAATACGACGAAGACGGCGACCGCTGGGCAGCCATGCACCATCCGTTCACCTCGCCCAAGCCAGGCCATGAAGACTTGATGTCGTCTGATCCTGAAAACTGCCTGGCACGCGCCTACGATATGGTGTTGAACGGCTGGGAAATCGGCGGCGGTTCTATCCGTATCCACCGTGCCGACGTACAGGAAAAAGTGTTCGCCGCACTGAAAATCAGCCCCGAAGAGCAACAGGAAAAATTCGGCTTCCTCCTGGACAACCTGAAATTCGGCGCGCCTCCGCACGGCGGTTTGGCATTCGGCCTCGACCGTCTGGTAACGCTGATGACCGGCGCCGAATCCATCCGCGACGTGATTGCCTTCCCGAAAACCCAACGCGCCCAATGTCTGCTGACCAACGCACCGAATGCGGTGGACGACAAACAACTGCGCGAATTGAGCTTGCGCCTGCGTCAAAAAGCGACCGAAAATAAAGAAGCGTAATTTTTAAAAGCAGGTGGGCAACACCTGAGAGTCAAAAGGTCGTCTGAAACCTATTACACGGGTTTCAGACGACCTTTTTCATTGTTTGGCCAAGAAGTTAGGTTGAACGTTTCATTTATCTGATTTGTTGAATAGAAGTACGCCATGATTTTGTGAAAACTGTTATTCGCGAGCGGTTGAAGCAAATGTTAGCGCTTGAAGAATATGAATATGGTCCGATTGCGGTTGCAAAAAAAATTCTCTAGGCTTTTTTTGAAAATGTGATTTTTGCAAATATATGACAATGTACGTTATTGATTATATATATCGACACAGCAAATGTGTGGCAATAATATCTATCTGATAATATTATGAATTTTATGTATTTTATGAATTTTATGAATTTTATATTAGCAGACGGGGGTTTTGAAGAACTTAAAATTAATTTGAAGCTTGTGTAATATTGATAAATATAAGAAAATTTTCAAATATTACATTTAGATTTTTGTAAATCTCTCATTCAACAAAGAAATCACTATAAAAATGCTAAATGTATGAATTTACAAATTCACAAATGTAATATTTTAAAAAATAATTACAGGGGTTAAGAATGTCATTATTTACAATGCTTGCAGTATTGATAATTGGGTTGGTGTGCTTCTTGATAATAATTATGAGAATGCACATGAAACGCTTTGCTTATGACGTTACAAAGGATTATCGCTATGACTGTTTGCCACAGCATTTCGTGTCGAAATTAGAGGAGGGGGTTATTAAGCTACCTCAAGAAGTGGATATTAATGATACGGTCTTGGCTGCGGTCAGTGTTGAAACTTCTTTGTTGGGCAAATGGTTGTTGCCCTATATTGAGATTGAAACCCGCAAAGGTATTTGGAAACATTACATCGAATTTGGCGGTAGAGGCGTGAGATATTTGAACTTCAGCGATATGTTTGATGCTGAAAGTCGGGAAATTTCCTTGAGGAGCAGAAGGGTCTTGTTGAAAAATCAGGAAGTCAGACTGACTGTTTATCCGCGTATGTCTTTGGATGATAAAAAAATCCTAGTGCTTGCGCCGCACGCTGACGATGCGGAGTTGGCAGCTTACGGCCTGTATGAAAAATATGCTGAAAATTCGATGGTGGTAACGGTAACGGCAAGCGAAGCAGGGCGTTTCCATTATGAAAACCTTTTCTGCAAACGCTGTCCTACGGAAACTAAGGAGCAATATTTGGAAAAGGGGCGGATGCGGGTCTGGAACAGTCTGACCGTTCCGCTTTTGGCAGGGGTATCGTCTGAAAACATTTTGCAGCTCGGTTTTTTTGATACAACGCTGAAAACTTTATACAACCACCCTGAACGTGAAATTCCTTCTGCGAAGCTGGAAACGGCAGATGTGGGTATTTTCCGGAGAGCCAATAAGTCTGTTATATCAGAGGGTTTGCACGGTGGTTCGAATTGGCATGATTTGGTGGACAATATGGCTTACGTCATCGAATCATTCCGTCCTGATGTTATCGTTACGCCTTCGCCGAATATTGATGTCCATACCGATCATCAATGTACTACCATCGCCGCTGTCGAGGCATTGAGAAAGTTGAATTACACCAACGGTTCGCTGTTTTTATATACGGTTCACTATTTGACCGACGATTATCCTTTGGGGAATGTCGGTGCTGCGTTGAGCCTGCCGCCGTTTTTTAGCGAAGAAGACAGTAGCGATATGTTGTATTTCCATTCAATTTATTCCCATCCCGTTGATAAAAAAACGCAAAACCATAAATTGTTGGCATTGGATGCGATGAACGATATTCGTCCGAATGCGCGTAACTACATGGATTGGAAACATGTATTACGTAGAGGTCTGAGCCTGCTGTATCACGATCTTACCTCTATCCGTTCGGATCTGATCAACCGATTTGTCCGCAGTAATGAGTTTTTTTATGTTGTTCCTATCAGTGATGTCCACAATCAGGAGACTTACCAGAAAATTATTTCTCGAGGCGGGAAGAATCACCTTCATTGATCCGATCTGAAATGTTTTCAGACGACCTTTAAATATACAAAGGTCGTCTGAAAACCTATAATGGCCTGAGATTTCATATATTGCAGCCGTTATGCCGACTTATTTTATTGCTGATTTACACCTGAGTGAAACCCGTCCTGAGTTGACCGAGCTGTTTTTGCGTTTCATGCGCGAAAAAGCACCGTCTGCGAGGGCGGTTTATATTTTGGGCGACCTATTTGATTTTTGGATAGGGGACGACGAACATTCCGAATTGACGGATACCGTTTCCCGTGCCGTCCGTAACGTTGCAGAGGGCGGGGTGGAATGTTTTTTTGTTCACGGAAACCGTGATTTCCTGATAGGTGGGAAGTTCGCAAGGCAAGCGGGCATGGTACTGCTGCCGGAATATTCTGTCGTCGATTTATACGGTACGCCGGCTTTGATTTGCCACGGTGATACTTTGTGTACCGATGATGTGCGTTATCAGAAATTCAGGAAAACAGTTCATCAAAAATGGTTGCAACGGTTGTTTCTCATGTTGCCCCTCAAGCTGCGTTTAAATATTGCGCGTAAAATCCGCCATACCAGTAAGCACGACAAGCAATATAAGGCTGCTGAAATTATGGATGTCAATCCCAAGTTTACCTCTGATACCGTCCAAAATTACGGCGTCAGCTTGCTGATTCACGGACATACGCACCGCGAACATATCCACGAAGAGAACGCATATACGCGTATTGTGCTGGGAGATTGGCGTAGCGACTATGCTTCTATATTGGAAGTCGATGAGTACGGATACAGGTTTGTTGAGTTATAGATGTTTGATTTGCAAATGTTGAAAATATAAAAGGTCGTCTGAAAGTTTTCAGACGACCTTTTTAATGACGGAAAATCAAAGTCGGATTATTTCTGGCAGGGTTTAAACTGCCATCCGCTCTTTGCAGGTCAGTTTTGCGTCTATCCAATCGTTTCCTCCGGGTAAGACTATTTGAGACCTTTGCAAAATTCCCCAAAATCCC
>NZ_KV812098.1:0-489 GCF_001813335.1 Neisseria sp. HMSC055H02
CGGTCTGAAAGCAGGCGATGTCAACATCACTGCCGACGGTATCAACGCAGGCGGTAAGAAAGTGACCGGCGTCGCCGCAGGCACCGTCGCCGCAGGCAGCACCGATGCCGTCAACGGCGGACAACTGCACCAGGTTTATGAACTGATCGGCAGCAACGGCGGCAACGTCAACACCGCACCGCCGTCAGTCGAAGCGGACGGCAAAGCAGGCTTGGGTAATATCAAAAACATTACCCTGGTGGACAACAGCAACAATCCGAACGTGACCAACGTTACGAACGAGACCAAGATTGCCCAGTCCAACGGTTACAGCCTCGTGACCTACAACGTCGAAGACCAAGGCATGTACGTGACCAACAACGTCATCGAAGCCGTAGGCCGTATGAACGAACAAGGTATCAAGTTCTTCCATACCAACGACGGCGAAGTGAACCCCGACGTACAGGCACGCAACGGCGAAGACTCCAGCGCGAGCGGCGCATACGCCAC
>NZ_KV812099.1:0-2698 GCF_001813335.1 Neisseria sp. HMSC055H02
GGAACAAAGAGGGCTGGGAAATTATTTTTTAGATTTAAAAATAATTAATTCAAATTTAACAGATAAAATGGAAGTATATTATATGAGATATATCATAAATAATTGTGGATTATATCTTCCTGAAAAATATTCTTCTGTAAAAGGCGATTATACAAAGCATATGACTACAGATTATGGTTTCCATATTAATGAGAATTGGATTCAGGTAGTTACAGAAATTCCTGTTGGCTGTAGAAAATGGAGTAATGGAAAACCTGATGATTCTGTAACGCGTTTACTTTTTAAAAGATTGGATTATATTTTCAACTACCAAACCATTTGGAATGGTAATGATTTTTACAGTTGTCTCAAAAAACCTTAGACTACACGAGGAAATGCAATGATGTCTCAAACTAAAAAATTTGTTTTGGATTTGTCTGGAAATTATACAAGCGAAGTATTGTATGAGACGTATTCATTTGGTTGTTTAGGTTTAGTGTAGAAATGTTGTTTGAAAATTCCAGATGACCTTTTATATCAGAAATATAACCACTGGGTAAAAACGCTTTGTCTTTTTATTCCATTTGTGTAGAATATTCAAGCTGATAGATATTTGATTATCCTAATGATAAATTAGGCAATTTTATTGTTATAAATGATGGAACGGTTATGGCGGCGCTTGCTTATTACATTTTTATTTTAGCCATCGGAATTATTCCTGGGTTTAGGATTGGGGCAAGGTTTTACAGAAAAAGGCATTCGGAAAGAAAGAGAAAGGTAAGGACTTAAATTATGATAGGTATTCTTCTCCTGATTCTTCATATTATTGTCTTTGGGGCAGTCGGGTTTGTGCTTGGTGTGGTATTTGAGTGGCAGTATGCAAAACAGAATACTCTACTTGATTGTAAAAATACAAAGTTATATCTCTTTATAAGCCTCATTCTAGGATTTGGATTTATGTTCTTTGATGAGCTAATAGGATTGATTCAGTTTAAAAAATTATGTAATCAATCCAGTATTGTATTTCTGCATAATCCTAATGAGATAAGAAATAAGAATTTAATAGAAGTAAGATATAAAAAAAGTAATGTTAGATTTTCTTTTTTAGAAATTTATTATTATAAGAGAGAATATGTTGATTCTCATGGAGAAAAATACATTATCGTTTATCCTTATGTAGCTAAAGGAGGGTGGATTTCAAAAGTATTGAATGGAGCTGTGGGAGGGGAGAAAACTCCTTTTCTCTTCTCTAATAGGTACTGTAATCTTCATTATATTAACTCAATTGATAAATTATATAATTTCAATATAGTCAAAGAGATTGATTTCTAGGCATATATATATTTGAAAATCATACTATGAAATTTTTATTAATACTATTAAAAATATGTGTATTAACTCATTATTGAGTGGTGCGGTTTATACAAAAGTAATTGAAGCCGCTAATTCAGGTTCAACAGAATTGAGAGACATTGTAAGGGAAAGCAAGCCGTAGCCTGCATAAAGTCTCTGTTTCATCAGATAGGATGTATGCGGAATGGACGCACGCAGTTGTTTGGATTTGGCATTATAAGGTCGTCTGAAAAAATCCTATCCTGTCTGGTAGTTCGATTGCATAATTTTACAAGTCATTTATAATACAAAAAACAAAATCAAGGATAACTATATGATTAATAATAAAAATATAATTGCGCTAATTTTAACATTAGTTATATTCATTTTAATTTTATTTCCTGTTTTCGCATTTAATTTACCTTGGATAGCATCCAAAATAGAAAAAGTATATTTGGGTATCAGTTCTTATTTTGAATCTCCAAAAGAAAAAGAATTTCGGATAAAGAAAAAAGAAGAGCAGAACAGGGAAAATTATAGGCAGCATTTTTTTTCTAAATTAATATGTAATAATCCAAGTAACGAGCTAAGTAATAGCGAATTATATGAATTAGCTATGGATGATTATTGGAAATATCAGGTTGAAAAAATTTCCGATTGGGATAATATAATTCAAACATTGAAAGATGAAAAATTAATACTTGATGATACTCCGTATGATCTAAATAGAAAAATATGCGGGCTGAGGAATATAAATGAAGAAAAATCTAATGAAATAAACAGTACTTGTTATCCTTGGTTATTATATGAATATAATGATTTAAATATAATTCAAAAATGGGAAAGTAAAAATTACAAGATAAGTGATTTTAAATCATTAGTATCAAAAGAATGGTCAGGAATTTCTTTTAATCCTTTTGAAGATAGACCTTACACAGGAAAATATTTTAATAGAGAGAC
The DNA here is from genome assembly GCF_001813335.1 of Neisseria sp. HMSC055H02. Classification (NCBI taxonomy): domain Bacteria; kingdom Pseudomonadati; phylum Pseudomonadota; class Betaproteobacteria; order Neisseriales; family Neisseriaceae; genus Neisseria; species Neisseria sp. HMSC055H02. The sequence goes on from NZ_KV812099.1 coordinate 2,272, forward strand.
TCCTTTTGCAGTTATTCAGCGAAGCTACGATGGTGTTGTATGGTATCCCACAGATTGTTGTCGATTACTGGAATATTTAGAATTAAAAAGGAGCCATGATTTTGTACATATATTGTATCTTATAGAAAAATTTATGAGTCTTGAGGAGTTGAATAAAATTAAGTTCTTAGTTATAAAAACCTATAATTTAGATCGCGCAGTTTCTTCCTATACTGGTTTGAATATGCTAGGAAGAAGTAACAATTATGCCGGTAGTGCTGTCTTATTGGCATATCCAGTTACATATTGCGGGAAAATAACACCATTTATTAAATTTTAATTTTAGCAAGCCATAGCCTGCATAAAGTCTCTGTTTCACCAGGTAGGATGTATGCGGAATAGACGCACGCGGTTGTTCGGATTTGGTATTGAAAGGTCGTCTGAAAAT
>NZ_KV812099.1:2798-3920 GCF_001813335.1 Neisseria sp. HMSC055H02
TTATTTTTTCAGCAATTACCGTATCTTCTTTTCCCCTTTTGAAATCCTCAGCAACAAAGCTATAGAACAGAACCTGCAAGGGATTTGCGTGGACGAAGGAAGGAAATTGAATAAGGAAGAATTATTAGCCAGAGGAATGACCAGTTATTTCAGATATTTATCACAAGGTAGATATTATGACGAAATGAATAGTGAATGGAGAGAATATTGCCCTGTCGATGGTGCTTGTTGGCTTACTTCTGTTGGGAAAGCAAGCATAGCAGAATATATTTTTGATAGCAGAAAAAGGAAGTTTTTAAATCAAGAAGAAGGCAAGAAAATTCTTTTCTCTAACTCAGGTTTACTATTTTCATCAAAGAATAATCCAAAAATAAATAATGATAGTTTTTATTCTGTTATAGAAAACAGCTCCGTTCATTTTTTCCCGTATAAATGTTGCAGTATTAATGATAGAAAAGATTTAACGGAAGATGATTTCCCATTTTTAGGAGTGCCTAATTATCTAGAAGAAAGAGGTTTAGGAAGCTATTTTTTAAATGTTTCTAGTTTACATATTGGAAAAAATAATAACTTAACTTATATAAATAAAAAGTATATTCTGAATAATTGTGGTGATTATTTGCCTGAAAAATACTCTGTAGCATCACCATATTCGGGTACATATGAGATGAAAGCTCACAATGAATTATATATCCCATACAAAAATTTTGAAGTTTATAAAAAATATATTTTTGATTTAAATATATGCTCAAAATGGGTAAATAATAACACACCTTTATATAAAGTTGATATTTCTAACCCTGAAGAAAAAGTTATATGGGATGGACAATATCTTTTTTCTTGTAACGTCAAAAGCAAGCCTTAGCATGTATAAAGTCTCTGTTTCATTAGGTAGCATGTGTGCGGAATGGACGCACGCGGTTGTTTGGATTTGGTATTGAAAGGTCGTCTGAAAATTTCAGACGACCTTTTTAGTAATCCTATTGCATAAAAATGACATTCGTGGAATAATCCGCAAACTTTAAAATTAGGTAAACATATGATTAAAAACAAGAAAATAATTTTTGTGATTTTAACTTTAGTTATCTTGTTCTCAATTTATTTTTTCAGCAATTACCGTAT
>NZ_KV812100.1:0-24551 GCF_001813335.1 Neisseria sp. HMSC055H02
TCCGGGGAGGATTAAGGGGGTATTTGGGTAAAATCAGGAGTAATTAGGAGCGGAAATACACGAAAACCTGTGTTTGGGTTTCGGCTGTTGGGGGAAAGGCTTTTTTGCAAAGGTCTCTGCAGGAGTGGATCCTATATTTTTAATCCACATATAAAAAAGTCGTCTGAAAATATGTTTCAGACGACTTTTTTAACTCTTTCTGCTTATTTATTATGTTGACGGAAATACGCCCACTCCTCCACAACAATACCGTCAGGCAGATGGCACATTCCATACTCTCCGCCATCCTTGTCTTTTTTGATTTCCAACTTACCGCCCTGCTTCACACAAAATTCTGAAGCCGGATTGGGCATACCGGTCATCGGTACACTTTCTTTCTCAAGAGCATTGCAAGCTGCCAAAGTAGTTACAGCCGCGAGGCTTAAAATAATCGGCTTAATCACATGTTTTCCTTTTACTATCCAAATATCTCTATTAATTGGATACTCGGTTTTCAGACGACCTCTAAAACAGTTTGAAAATATCCATCAACACAAAATATCAGCGTTTATTTTGGTGATAAACGGGCATAACTTCCGGCAACATCCTTCGTATTGCTTCGATACGGGTATTGTTGGCGGGATGGGTTGACAAGATGGCAACCTGACTGCCGCCTTGCGCCCTATTCATTTTTTCCCATACGCTGATTGCCGCCTGCGGATTGTAACCTGCCTGAGCCATCAGGCGGACGCCTCCCGCATCTGCCTCACTTTCCTGATGACGCGAAAAAGGTTTGGTTGCCAATAAATCTGTTCCGACGCCGACCAAATTCCCGTCCAAACCGACGGCACCTGCCAAAATAGAACCACCCAAGTCGGTCAATACCTGACCTCCGATGGCTTTTTTGCTGTGTTCGAGCAGCGCATGCGTCATTTCATGCCCGATGACTGCGGCGATTTCATCATCCGTCAGTTGCAAACGTTCGACCATGCCGGTATATACCGCCATTTTTCCGCCCGGCATCGCCCAAGCATTCAACTCGTTGTTGCGGATAACGTTCATCTGCCAATTAAAAGGTATGCCGGTACGGTTGGCGCGGTTGGCATACGGAACCAGTCGGGAAAACACCCGATGAACACGCTGCGCCGTCGGAGAGCTGACATCCAGCGCATTTTGGCTGCGCGCTTTTTGTACAACCTGCGTATAGTTTCGCTCGGCTCCCTCATTCAAAGCAGCCGTATCGTATCCCACCATATCGGCGACGGAAGTACAGCCCGCCAACGCCGCAACCCCGAACCATAATCCGTACTTTTTACTGATTTTATTCATTTTATTGATTTTATTCATTTCAAAAATTCCTTGATGCCTGACAAAAGATTGAAATCAAAACCGTACAAAACGCCTTCCGTTTTCACCCACTGACCGTAAAATAAAATGCCGCCTGATTTTCAGACGGCATAACAAATATTTCAAGAGCGGCGCTGCAACATCCACGATTCGATCTTACGCGCGTCGTTTACGCGGGTTGTCGAGGTTGGCGAATTCAGCAATACGATGGTAATCGGTTGGTTTTGAACATTTGCCTTAACCACCATCGAGCGTCCTGCTTCGCGGATATAACCGGTTTTCTGAAGCTCGATGTTCCAGCTGCCTTCGCGGACGAGGGCGTTGGAGTTTTTATAGTTTTGGCGGCCGTTTGCCGTCCAAACCGAGCCGTAGTTGGAGGTCGAGTTTTTGCGGATAAGCGGATATTTGCTTGCCGCGGCGACCATACGGTTCAAATCGTTGGCGGTTGATACGTTTTGGAAATTTAGGCCGGTAGGTTCGTAGAAACGGCTGCTATACATGCCAAGACTTTGCGCTTTGGCATTCATGGCAGCAACAAACGCCGACATACCGCCCGGATAGGTGCGGCCCAGCGCGTGGGTTGCGCGGTTTTCGCTGCTCATCAGGCTCAGGTGCAGCAATTCGCCGCGCGTCAGTGTTGTGCCGACTGCAAGGCGGCTGCCTGTACCCTTCAAGCGGTCGATTTCATCGGCAGTAATGGTAATGGGCTCGTTCATATCCAACCGTGCGTCCAAAACGACCATTGCGCTCATCAGTTTGGAAATGGACGCAATCGGCATCACGCGATCTGCGTTTTTCTGATACAGGATTTCACCTGTTTTGTTGTTGAAAATCAAAGCAGCCTGCGATGTCAAAAGCGGCCCCGCCATCATCGCCTGAGCCTCGATTTTTTGTGCGTGGCTTAATGCGAAAGCTTCCATCGGGTCATTTTGGGTTGGAAAATTTTGTTCCAAAAATTGACCCAAAACGTCCATATCGTCTGCAGCGGCAGGGGCGGCGGCTACAGTCAACGCCATACCCAAACAGGCTGCACTCAGGGTTTTATAAAATTTCATAACCGACATACTTCAACCAGTAGAATTTAAGACAATTGAATTATTAAAGGGGATATTTTGCTTAAAATACAACAAAATGTAAAGTTTAATATGGCTTTTTTGCGTTTGTTTGCATCTTTTTCCCAAATTGGAAACAATCTTAAGGATGGGAAATTGTGGCGTGTTGCCACGCGTCGGAGGGTCGTCTGAAAACCTTACGCCCAACAGCTTGCCATACGGTATTTGATAAACCTTAAGATACTGATTATACTTACCGACTTTGCCGAAAACCGTTCCCGCAACATTCGGATGACGGTTTGCCGATATTGCTTGAAAACAGAAGATAAATTATGACTGAAGAAAAACGCTCCTGCTCGTTTTGCGGAAAATCCGAGCATGAAGTCAAAAACCTGATTGAAGGCGAAAACGCTTTTATCTGTAACGAATGTGTAGAAACTTGCGGCGTGATGCTGCAAAGTTCAGACGACCTCTCCGCAGAGAAATCTGCAACGGATGCGTCCCATCCGAATAACAAGCTGCCCACGCCTGCCGAAATCGTCGCCAACCTCAACGATCACGTTATCGGTCAGGAACAAGCCAAGAAAGCCTTGGCGGTGTCGGTGTACAACCATTACAAACGCCTGCGCCACCCTAAAGCCAACGGCAACGTCGAATTGTCGAAATCCAACATCCTGCTTATCGGTCCGACCGGTTCGGGTAAAACGCTGTTGGCGCAGTCCTTGGCGCGCAAACTGGACGTACCGTTCGTCATGGCGGATGCGACCACGCTAACCGAGGCGGGTTACGTCGGTGAAGACGTTGAGCAAATCATTACCAAGCTTTTAGGTAAATGCGATTTTGATGTTGAAAAAGCCCAGCGCGGCATCGTCTATATCGACGAAATCGACAAAATCTCCCGTAAAAGCGACAACCCGTCGATTACCCGCGACGTATCCGGTGAAGGCGTGCAACAAGCCTTGCTGAAACTGATTGAAGGTACGGTTGCCAGCGTTCCACCCCAAGGCGGCCGCAAACATCCGAATCAGGAATTTATCAACGTCGACACGACCAACATCCTGTTTATCTGCGGCGGCGCGTTTGCAGGCTTGGAAAAAGTGATCCGTCAGCGTACTGAAAAAGGCGGTATCGGTTTCGGCGCATCCGTTCACAGTAAGGACGAAAATGCCGACATTACCGGATTGTTTGAAATCGTTGAACCTGAAGACTTGATTAAATTCGGTTTGATTCCCGAGTTAATCGGCCGTCTGCCCGTTATCGCTACGCTGGCGGAATTGGATGAAGATGCATTGGTCAACATTTTGACCGAGCCGAAAAATGCCTTGGTGAAACAATATCAAACCCTGTTCGGCATGGAAAATGTCGAATTGGAATTTGAAGAAGAAGCCTTGCGCAGCATCGCCCGTCAGGCAATGGAACGTAAAACCGGCGCGCGCGGCCTGCGCTCCATCGTTGAACGTTGCCTGTTGGATACCATGTATCAACTGCCTGATTTGAAAGGCGTAACCAAAGTTGTCATCGGTAAAAACGTCATTGAGAAAGGCGAACAGCCCAAGCTCTTACGCAAAGATGGAAGCGAATATCAGGCAAACGCCCGGTAAAAGAACGAATCGACTATACCGATAAAATATAAAAGGTCGTCTGAAACTCTGTTTTCAGACGACCTTTTTTCAAAATAATTTATTTCAATAGCAAGCATCTATTACAGCCGATAACATAAATATTCCAATTTTTGCCAAACTGGTCTATGATAACGAAAAGAATTATTTACAATTCTTTGATTACAAATCATTTGCAACGGTCAGAAGAAAAAACAGAAAAAAGGAACAAAGAGATGTTAGAAGCCTATCGCAAAGCCGCCTCCGAGCGCGCTGCCCTCGGTATCCCGCCCCTCCCTTTGAACGCGCAGCAAACCGCCGATCTGGTTGAGCTGCTGAAAAACCCGCCCGCAGGCGAAGGCGGGTTCTTGGTTCAACTGCTCGCCCACCGTGTGCCGCCCGGTGTGGACGATGCCGCCAAAGTCAAAGCCTCATTCCTGGCTGCCGTTGCCGAAGGCAGCGCATCCAGCCCTCTGATTCCCCCCGAATATGCGACCGAACTCTTAGGTACGATGCTCGGCGGTTACAATATTCACGCCTTAATCGAACTTTTAGACGACGACAAACTCGCGCCCATTGCCGCCAAAGGTTTGAAACATACGCTTCTGATGTTCGATTCTTTCCACGACGTTCAGGAAAAAGCCGAGAAAGGCAACAAATACGCGCAGGAAGTTTTGCAATCTTGGGCAGATGCCGAATGGTTCACCTCACGCGCCAAAGTTCCCGAAAAAATCACCGTTACCGTCTTCAAAGTTGACGGCGAAACCAATACAGACGACCTTTCTCCCGCGCCTGACGCGTGGAGCCGTCCCGACATTCCGCTGCACGCGCTGGCGATGCTGAAAAACCCGCGCGACGGCATCACGCCCGACAAACCGGGCGAAGTCGGTCCGATTAAATTGTTGGAAGAACTCAAAGCCAAAGGTCATCCCGTTGCCTATGTCGGCGACGTGGTCGGTACCGGTTCTTCACGCAAATCCGCCACCAACTCCGTCATTTGGCATACCGGCGAAGACATTCCGTTCGTACCGAACAAACGTTTCGGCGGTGTATGCTTGGGCGGCAAAATCGCGCCGATTTTCTTCAATACTCAAGAAGACTCCGGCGCGCTGCCGATTGAAGTCGATGTTTCCGCGCTGAAAATGGGCGATGTCGTCGATATCCTGCCTTATGAAGGCAAAATCGTGAAAAACGGCGAAACCGTTGCCGAGTTTGAATTGAAATCACAAGTATTGCTGGACGAAGTACAAGCCGGCGGCCGTATCAATCTGATTATCGGCCGCGGTCTGACTGCCAAAGCACGCGAAGCCTTGAAACTGCCTGCTTCCACCGAATTCCGTCTGCCACAAGCACCTGCCGAAAGCAACGCGGGCTTTACTCTGGCACAAAAAATAGTCGGTCGTGCATGCGGTCTGCCCGAAGGACAAGGCGTACGCCCGGGTACTTACTGCGAGCCGCGCATGACGACGGTCGGCTCGCAAGACACTACCGGCCCGATGACCCGCGACGAGTTGAAAGACTTGGCTTGTTTGGGCTTCTCCGCCGATATGGTGATGCAGTCTTTCTGTCACACTGCCGCTTATCCGAAACCTGTCGATGTCAGAACCCATAAAGAACTGCCTGCCTTTATTTCCACCCGTGGCGGCGTATCTCTGCGTCCGGGCGACGGCATTATCCACTCATGGCTCAACCGTCTGCTGCTGCCTGATACCGTCGGCACCGGCGGCGACAGCCACACCCGTTTCCCCATCGGTATTTCCTTTCCCGCAGGTTCCGGATTGGTGGCTTTCGCAGCAGCCACCGGAGTTATGCCGCTCGATATGCCAGAGTCTGTATTGGTACGCTTCAGCGGCAGGCTGCAACCCGGCGTAACCCTGCGCGACTTAGTGAACGCCATTCCGCTTTACGCGATTAAACAAGGCTTGCTCACTGTTGCAAAAGCCGGTAAGAAAAACATCTTCTCCGGCCGTATCCTTGAAATCGAAGGTCTGCCTGATTTGAAAGTGGAACAAGCTTTTGAATTGACCGACGCATCCGCCGAACGCTCCGCCGCCGGCTGTACCGTGAAGCTTAATAAAGAGCCGATTATCGAGTACATGAAATCCAACGTAGTGTTGATGAAAAACATGATTGCCAACGGCTATCAAGACTCCCGTACTTTGGAACGCCGCATCAAAGCCATGGAAAAATGGCTGGCAAATCCGGAGCTGCTCGAAGCGGATAAAGACGCCGAATACGCTGCCGTGATTGAAATCAACATGGACGACATCAAAGAGCCGATTATTGCCTGCCCGAATGACCCCGACGACGTATGCTTCATGTCCGAACGCTCCGGCACCAAAATCGACGAAGTGTTCATCGGTTCGTGCATGACCAACATCGGCCACTTCCGCGCCGCTTCCAAACTCTTGGAAGACAACAGCGACATCCCTGTACGCCTGTGGGTTGCGCCTCCAACCAAAATGGACGCGAAAGAGTTGTCCGACGAAGGCCACTACGGCGTATTTGGCCGTGCAGGCGCACGTATGGAAATGCCGGGCTGTTCATTGTGTATGGGTAACCAAGCACGAGTACACGAAGGCGCAACCGTCATGTCCACTTCGACTCGTAACTTCCCGAACCGCTTGGGTAAAAACACCTTCGTTTACCTCGGATCGGCTGAGTTGGCCGCGATTTGCTCGAAACTGGGTAAAATTCCGACCGTTGAAGAATATCGCGCCAATATCGACATCATTAACGAGCAAGGTGAAAAAATTTACCGCTACATGAACTTCAACGAAATCGACAGCTACAACGAAGTAGCCGAGACCGTGAATGTTTAACAGGTAGGTAAAGCAGTTTCAGACGACCCCTCAGGGCTCATCCCGTGAAGTCGTCTGAAAACAAAAAAACAGAACAGTTTTCGCTGTTCTGTTTTTTTGTTTTCAAGTCAATCACCATATCCCCTACTGCCTGATATATCTCCTACCCGCTGATAATCCCGTTCACACCTGCTGCCGCTGCCAAACGATACAATATTTCCTGAGGCATATCGTTGTGCCACAGACGGGTAATATTGGCGATAACCGGAAGACGGCACACTTTCCTGACCCGAACGATGGCATCGACATCCAAACGGTAGGCATGTTCCGGCTCAAAACTGAGCGTCCCGGCTTCACCGAGCATAATGTGGCTGTTGCCGCGCAAAGCGATATGTTCTGCCGCCACCAACCAATCATCAACACGATGATGCTTGTCTTTACACAACACTACCGGCGTATTCAGACGACCTACCTCATCCAAAAGCGTCCGATTGGTCATCATACTGCCGCCCAAATACAAAATATCCGCACCGGCAGACAAGGCCTCATCTATCTGGCGAACATCACGGATGCGGACAATGACGGGCTTGCCTGTTTTCTGCAAATCAGAAATTTCCCGAACAATCGCCCGAACCCGTAAGTTTTCACGCTGCTCGTCCACTTTTTCATAAGGGCGTGCAGGAAGGTAAAACGGATCGACAAATACTGCATCCGCCTCTTCCGCCCTATCCGTATCGGCAGTAATATCCAACCGCTTCACTCCGCCGAATATCACACCCCGTATAACAATCCTGCCGTCTTCTTCGTCTGCCTCTCGGCTGATAATTTTCCAGTCGTTCAATACCCGGACGACGCGTTCCACATCGGGCAAACGTTCCAATTCATTCGGACGGAACACCCGCTCATCACCAACCGCACCGATAATCGTCCGCTCTTCCCCCCGAGAGACATGCTCTTTCAAGCCCTTATTACGGATAAAACCGATTACTCCCTCTACCGACTCCTGAGAAGCATTCTTACCCATCACAATAATCATCATATATCTCCTGAAACAGACGACAATATTAGCATACTACCGCTTTCAGACGACCTGCCCGCTACAAGGCCTACCACTCACACCTTACATTTACCCTTAATCCCCTATCCGCATTATCCCAAATGTCATGTGTTATACTTTCAGCCATGTTACCTTATTGCCTTTACGCATGAAAAATCCTCTGCTAAATTCAGGAAAATTTTGGCTGAAAACAGTCGTAACTGCGGTCATATTGCTTGTTTGTACCGCAGCCGCCCTGTATGCATCGGTTTATACTCTATTTCCGCTCGAACGAATCGAAGCTTCTATTCAAAACACCTTCAGCACAACAGGACGGAATATCCGCTTCAGCAGCGACATCCGCCGAAGCTGGTTTCCACGTCCTACCGTTACCCTAAAAAACGTTACCATTACCCAACCTCAAAGCAACCAAACTGCCTTACATATCAAAGAGACCCATATCGGTTTGGGCTGGAGCAGCCTGTGGAACGATCACCCGGTCATCGAAAAATGGGTTATTACAGGTGCAGATGCCGTGTTATCGCGCACCGAGGACGGAAAATGGAACCTGCAAGACCTGTTACATCCTTCCCACCCTACCTCTTTAAACCGTTTGATTATAGAAAACAGCTCTCTGCATATGAACATCGCAGGGCAAACACATATTATCGACAATTTTTATCTAAACATCCGCAACAACGGGGCTGACGGCCGTCCCTTCAAAATCAACGGCAGCCTGCGCCGCTCAAATCAACCCATCCAATGGCAGGGTAGCGGCGTGCTCAATGCCTCTGAAAACGGTTGGCGCATTCCCAATCTACTTTGGGAAGCATCTGTTGCTGAAAAAGAAAGCAAACTGTCCGTTGATGGAAGCGGTACATGGACATGGTCGTCTGAAAACGACTCACTAAAAGCAGATAATCTCAGCATACGCACGGATAATCCCGCCCAAAATTTTCACCTGACCGCGCAAATTCCCCGTTTATCCCTTAAAAACAACGTATTGAATATCCCATCGCTCAATGGTGCATTTACAGCAGGCAAGCCGGAAAGCCAATGGAACGGATCGTTCAAACTAGACAAAGCAGGCATCCGCACCAGCATTGCCACATTGGATAACTTTGAATTCAACGCCAGCCACAAAAATGCCGTCCATCAGACCAATTTAACCCTGACAGGCCCTCTGCTGTGGCAGCAAAACAAAGGATTGCAATCATCTTCAATCAATCTGACCACATTGCAGGATACGGTCAACCGCCTACCCAATCCTCGCTTTATCAGCCAATTAACCGGCTCATTTAACTGGAACGGCAAAGAAAACTGGCAAGGGGATTTCAAAGGCACATTCGACCGCCAGCCCCTTGCTCTTGTCTTCAAATATCAACCAACGGAAGGAGAATCTCCTCTTTTGGAAGCCGGGATTGCCCTGCAAAAACTCTCATTGCTCCCCTATTGGGATGATATACAGGCAAACTCCGGATCAGGCTACCCTGCAATCCTCAACAACGGCCCAATCCCAAGAATTGATGCCAGTATCAAAATCGGCAATATCCAAATACCCGGCCTGCAACTGGACAATATCGAAACCCTGCTGAATGCCGACAAAGAACATATCACCCTAAGCCATTTTAAAGCGGGTCTCTACGGTGGTCAGACAGAAGGCGGTATCAGTATGGCAAACACAACTCCGCCTACCTACCATCTCCAACAAGATGCCCAAAACGTACAAATCCGACCATTGTTGCAAGATTTGTTCGGTTTCCACAGCTTCAGCGGCAACGGAGATGCCGTCATCGATTTGACGGCACGTGGCGACAATCGCAAGCAACTCATCCAATCCCTACAAGGGATGCTGACCCTCAATATTTTGGATGGGGCATGGAAAGGTATAGATATAAATAACATCCTCAAAAACGGTATTTCCGCACAACAATCCAGCGGCGAGCATGTTCAAACCCCTTTCCACCGTTTTACCCTCAATAGCGAAATAGACAAGGGCATCAGCCACCACATCAATACCGAATTGTTTTCCGAACATTTGCACATAGTCAGCAACGGCTACACCGATCTGAATACGCAAGAACTATCCGAGAACCTACTTATCCGTAACACACTCAATCCTTCCGCCAAACCCATACCGATCAAAATACGGGGCAATGTCGCTAATCCGTCCGTTACACTCGACTACAACCGTATTACCCACGGACTGAACAATCCCAAAGAAAAACAAAAAGCATTGGAACAAACATTGCGCGAGCAATGGCATTGGCTCAATCCGGAACGAAAACAAGCAGATAAATAAAAAAGGTCGTCTGAAAATCCAATCATGGTTTTCAGACGACCTTTTGGCATCTTCGACAATCCGTTTTATTCAAACGGGCGCACTTCCAAACCGAACATACGACGGGCAGTGTTCAGCATTTGGCAGCTGAAGCCCCACTCGTTGTCGTACCAGGCGAACACTTTAACCATGTTGCCGTCGGTTACTTTGGTCAACGTTGCGTCAAAGGTACTGGCTTGGGTGGTGTGGTTAAAGTCCATAGACACCAGCGGCAGTGTATTGTAGCCCAAAACGCCTTTCAGACGACCTTCTTCTGAGGCGGCCTTCATCAGTGCATTGATTTCTTCGACACTCGTATCGCGCGCGGCTTGGAAGCTCAAGTCCACCAATGAAACATTGACGGTCGGCACGCGGATGGCGAGGCCGTCGAGCTTGCCTTTCAGCTCGGGCAAGACCAAACCGACGGCTTTCGCCGCGCCGGTTTTGGTCGGAATCATGTTTTCCACGCCGCTGCGGGCGCGGCGCAAGTCTTTGTGGCGCACGTCGGTCACGGTTTGGTCGTTGGTCAGGGCGTGAATGGTGGTCATCGCACCTTTGACGATGCCGATGTTTTCGCTCAATACTTTGGCAACGGGGGCAAGGCAGTTGGTGGTGCAGGAAGCATTGGAGATGACGGTCATATCGTCGGTGATGATGTCGTCGTTCACACCGTAAACGATGGTCGCGTCAACATCAGCCTCGCCCGGTGCGGAAATCAGCACTTTTTTCGCGCCGCTTTCGAGATGGGCATTGGCTTTGGATTTGCCGGTGAACGAGCCGGTGCATTCCATCACCAATTCCACGCCCAAGTCGCGCCAGGGCAGTTCGGCAGGGTTGCGGGTGGAGAAGAACGGGATTTTGCGGCCGTTGATGATGAGGTGGGTCGCATCGTGGGAAATGTCGGCATTAAAGCGGCCGTGGACGGTATCGAATTTGGTCAGATGGGCGTTGGTTTCGAGGCTGCCGCTGGCGTTGACGGCGACGACTTCAAGTTGGTCTTGCAGGTTGTAATCGTAGATGGCGCGTAATACTTGGCGGCCGATGCGGCCATATCCGTTAATGGCGACTTTAATGCCCATGGTTTTTCCTCTGTTACGGTTGGATAAAGGTTTGCGACCCGAATTATATCAAAAATGTAGTTTGATGTAATTAATGTTTTATCAATCCAGTTATACCTTTCCCATCATCCGTTTTTTCAGACGACCCATTAGGTAATTTTATGAAATATTGCATCAAAACAAAGTATCATCCCCTTTTTTCCTCTCCTCATCCCTCAAAAATGAAACGCCTGCCATCACGCATCAAATCACTCTCCTTATCCTTTTTACAGGCAATAGTCATTTTCGCCTTCTTATCGGCCGTTGCTGATTGGTGGCGCAAACCCGAACCGCCCGTGCAAATGTCGTCCGAACCGCTGCACCTGCTTTCAGGAGAAACGCTGACACCTGCCTTACTTAGTGCAAACCGTATCGCCGTCCTTTATGTATGGGGAGACTGGTGCCATATTTGCGCCTATACCTCGCCTACCGTTTCCCGGCTTGCCGAAGACGGCATTCCTGTTGTCGGTATTGCCCTGCACTCCGGTGCGGATGAGCATATCCGTACCTATATGTCGGAAAAACATCTTGACTTTCCTACAGTCAACGACAACGACGGACGCTTGGCGCAAAAATGGAAAGTTTCCGTTACCCCGAGCATTATCTTGATTAAAAACGGAAAAATGGTTCACTTTACCTCAGGAATCAACACTTATTGGGGATTGCGCACCAGAATTTTCATATCGGATCTGTTCTATTAATGCTATCCTGTTAAATCCTTTAATATATAAAGAACTCAAATCCTGCGCAGTACATGACCCTGCGGAGTAAATATTCGTTTATTGAAAAAATAAACCGCCCCTTGCCAGCGCAACTGATGATTTTGTTGAGGTTATGTCAAAAATAGACTAATATACAAACATAAGAAAATACGGAACATTACTATCAAAACAAACTTACGGAATGTTATCTGATTTTTGGTTTGATACTTTTGCTCCCACGCATCCGCCGCTTTCACAGGGCTCTTATAATGACAATACAGCCTTTACAAATCTGCCTCACGCTTCAAAGGTTTGTTTATCGGTAACAACGGAGACCCCTCATGCCCAACCAATCCAAACATGCGTCAATTAACATCGGCCTGATTCAAGCGCGGGAAGCGTTGATGACCCAATTCCGTCCTATTCTGAACCAAGCCAATATCACCGACCAGCAATGGCGAATCATCCGCCTGCTTGCCGAAAACGGCACATTGGACTTTCAAGACCTTGCTAATCAAGCATGCATCCTGCGCCCCAGCCTGACCGGCATTTTGACCCGCTTGGAAAAAGCAGGCCTCGTCGTGCGTCTGAAGCCGTCCAACGACCAACGCCGCGTCTATTTGAAGCTGACAAACGAAGGAGAAAAACTTTTCGAATCCATCGGCGCGCAAGTGGACGAACGTTACGATGCCATTGAGCAAGTGCTTTCCAAAGAAAAAATGCTCGAACTCAAAGAGCTGCTGACGGCGCTGTCGAAAATCGAACAGCACCTGAAATAAAAAGCACGACGAATGACAGATTCGGCACACACACTCAAGCATCCGTTCAGGGATGCCATGGCATCCTGCGCCGCAGGCGTACACGTCATCACGACCGATGGAGAATCCGGCCGTTACGGTATTACCATGACTGCCGTTACCCCCGTTACCGACGAACCGCCGACCATTATGCTCTGCATCAACCGCAAGGCGGCAATTATTCCGATTCTTCAGACCAACCGCGACTTGTGCATCAATACCCTGTCCGAAAGCCAACAGGACATCGCAGAACACTTTGCCGGCCTGACCGGGCTTTCCCCTGAAGAACGCTTTGCCTACCATATTTGGAACAGGGGCGAAACCGGGCAACTTGAAGTCGAAGACGCACTGGCGCATCTGCACGGACGTATCGTTTCACAACACGAAATCGGGACGCATTTTATCTTTTACGTCGAAATCAACGAAATCAAAAATTCCGGCACACATCCTCCGGCTTTATTGTATTTCCGACGGCAATTCAAATCTTTGGAATAAAGCTCCCCAAGCTCGCAAGGTCGTCTGAAACCATCAGGTTTCATTTTCAGACGACCTTGAATCAGCCTCCCCAATTCCGACAGACTGCCCATCATTTCATTATCCAAACTTATCCATCCCCCCCATGAAAGCAATGATACTTGCCGCGGGACGCGGCGAACGGATGCGCCCGCTGACCGACCATACCCCCAAACCCCTGCTGCAAGTCGGCAGCGAACCCTTAATCGGCTGGCACTTACGTCGTCTGAAAACCGCAGGCTTTACCGAAATCGTCATCAATCACGCCTGGCTCGGCGAACAAATCGAAACCACGCTCGGCGACGGCTCGCAATACGGCGTACGCATCGCCTATTCCCCTGAAAAAGCAGGCGGCTTGGAAACCGCAGGCGGCATTGCCACTGCCCTGCCCCTGCTTGGCGACGCACCATTCCTCGTTGTCAATGGCGACGTACTGACCGACATCGACTTTTCCAAAGCCCGACAGGACGCCGAAGCATTGATGCATTCAGACAAACTTGCCTGCCTATGGCTGGTTGACAACCCGCCGCACAATCCCGACGGAGACTTCGCCTTGCTTGCCAACGGCTTAGCCTCTTCAGACAAATCAGCAGGCGAAGCCTTGACTTTCAGCGGCGTAGGCGTTTACCGCCCCGAACTCTTCCGCGATACACCGCCGCACCGGCCGGCCAAACTCGCCCCCCTCCTGCGCCAAGCAATGAACGAAGGAAAGGTTGACGCGCAAAAACACAACGGCCTTTGGTTGGATGTCGGAACGGTAGAGCGGCTGAACGAAGCAACCCAAATCGTACAAAACTGGTAATCCTTCATCATGATTTCAAAATATAGTGGATTAACTTTAAACCAGTACGGCGTTGCCTCGCCCTTACCGTACTATCTGTACTGTCTGCGGCTTCGTCGCCTTGTCCTGATTTAAAGTTAATCCACTATAAAAAGGTCGTCTGAAACCCGTTTCCAAGTTTTCAGACGACCTTTTATTGTCCTTTATCTTTTATCAACCGCTTTCTGTCTTGCCTTGATCCACCCGTTTGCCATCATCAGGCACAAACCCGACCAAATCAAACCATAGCTGATTAAAGCCCCGGGTTGCAAAGGCTCTCCCAAAAACGTTACCGATACGGCAAACAGCAAAACAGGCTCCAAATAACTCATCATGCCGAAGACAGCGACGGGCAATAATTGATTTGCCTTCAGGTTCAAATGCATGGCTACCGCGCTGTTTATTCCCAGCAATACCACAAACCCCGCCAATACGGGCATATCGGCAATTAAACCTAACGTATCCGTAAAAAATACGATATACACCAGCGCACACGGCGCAATCACCATCAAATCCAGCGTCAGCCCGACCAAGGGCGGCACGCCCAACCTGCGCCGCAGCAGGTAATAAACAGGATAAGTGCCGAACACCCACACCGTCGCCCACGAGAACGCCCCCATCCGCAGCCATTCCCACGCCACGCCGGCACACGCCAGCATGACCGCCGCCGTTTGCAGGCGGTTGAGGCGTTCTTTAAACCAAATCCGCCCGCACAACATCATAGCCAGCGGAAACAGAAAATAGCCCATCGCCACATTCACGCCCTCTCCGTTGACGGGCGACCAGACAAACAGCCACAACTGGCTCGCAAAAATAGGGGTGGGCAGGAAAATCAACAGCCAGCGTTTCCAATCCCGGCCGACGCCGCGTATAAATCTGTCTGCCGCCTGCCAGCCGCCCACCATCCCCATCAGGACGAACAAAGCCGCCAGCATCGCCACCATACGCCAAGCGAAGACTTCCGTCCCCGTCATCGGCTTCATCCAAATTCCGTATAGAAACAGCACGACAAACAAAATATTGGACAATGCCGCCGCAATCAGACCTTTCGACAAATCCGTCATTTCAGACGACCTTACGCAACGAATAAAAGGTGTATTGTAGAATACCCTTATAGGAACTTTCCGTATTTATCTTGTTCTCGTATTTTATTTTTTAGTTTTGAAATATATTTTTCTGCTTAAACAAACCGACAGCGGAATATCACACCCCCAAACCTAAAGGTCGTCTGAAATCCGGTTTCCCGTTTTCAGACGACCTTTTTTCAAGCATATCGTTTAAACGTTCAGCAAACTTTCATCCAGCGTCAGCTCTTCGTTTTTATTCACCGCCACTTTGCGCGTCAGGACGTTTTGCGCGATTTCCTGCGCTTCGGCGAGCGAGTGCATCAGATAAGTGCCGCATTGGTATTCGTTCAACTCGGGGATTTTGCTTTGGTCTTTGACATTGACCACATCCTGCATCGAAGCGAGCCATGCGTCGGCGACCTGCTGCTCGTCGGGCGTACCGATGAGGCTCATGTAGAAACCGGTGCGGCAGCCCATCGGGGAAATGTCGATGATTTCGACGCCGTTGCCGTTCAAGTGGTCGCGCATAAAGCCTGCGAACAAATGCTCCAGCGTGTGGATGCCTTTTTCGGACAGGATTTCTTTGTTGGGCACGCAAAAGCGCAGGTCGAATACGGTAATGGTGTCGCCTTTGGGCGTGGTCATGGTTTTCGCCACACGCACGGCGGGGGCATGCATACGGGTGTGGTCGACTTTGAAACTGTCTAACAGGGGCATTGGGTTATCCTTTTGAGTAAATGTTTTGGGTGTGAGATGGGCTTCTGAGTCCGATCACAATTCGGCAATTTCCACCGCTTCGCCCGAAGCCGCGCTCAGGGCTTCGTTCAAAACATCGTAGAAATCGCGGCTGTCGCGCGTTGCCAGCCATTTGCCGTTTTGCTCGGCGAAATGGTAGCCGCCGCTTTTTGCGGCAATCCACAATTCTTGGTTTGGCGTGTGGCGGTTGACGATGATTTGCGTGCCGTCTGCCGCTTCGATGGTCAGGACGTTTCCGGCAAACTGGCAGTCGAAATCCCAGCCGTTTTCGTCGATTTGGTCTTCGATGTGTTCGAACAATTCTTCGCTCATGCGGATGAATTCGCTTTCGGTCATCATGGCTTTTTGTGTGTTTTTTGTTTAAGATACCGAATCTTGCCACATTCGCGCTTATGAAGGAAGTTTACCGATGAAATACAGCGTATTTTTTGCGGCGGCAACCGCCCTCCTGCTTTCAGCCTGCGGTTACAAAGGCGACCTATACCTGCCCAAAGAAGGCGACAAGGCGCGTTTCGGCGTGGTCCAAACCGGCCTGAAAATCCATTCTTCCAAAGAACCTACCAATCAAACCAACGATTAAGCCTCACCAACATGACCCTGCATTGCGAACAAGTCCCCTACTCCCGCCTTGCCGAAGAATTCGGCACACCGCTTTATGTGTACAGCCAATCCGCGCTAACCGAAGCATTTGAAAACTACCAAACCGCGTTTGCCGCGCTTTCCCCGCTCGTCTGCTACGCCGTCAAGGCCAACGGCAATCTGAGCATCATCAAACACTTCGCCTCGCTGGGCAGCGGTTTCGACATCGTCTCCGGCGGCGAATTGGCGCGCGTTTTGGCGGCGGGCGGCGACGCGGCGAAAACCATATTTTCAGGCGTGGGCAAAAGTGAAGCGGAAATCGAGTTCGCGCTTCATGCCGGCGTGAAATGCTTCAATATGGAAAGCATCCCCGAAATCGACCGCATTCAAAAGGTTGCCGAACGCTTGGGCAAAACCGCCCCCGTCTCCCTGCGCGTCAACCCCGATGTCGATGCCAAAACCCATCCCTACATCTCCACAGGCCTGAAAGCCAACAAATTCGGCATTGCCTACGCCGACGCGCTCGAAGCCTACCGCCACGCCGCCCGCCAAAGTCACCTCAAAATCATCGGCATCGACTGCCACATCGGTTCGCAACTGACCGACTTAAGCCCGCTCATCGAAGCCTGCGAGCGCATTTTGATTTTGGTGGATCAGTTGGCTGATGAAGGCATCGTTTTAGAACATTTAGACTTAGGCGGCGGCGTCGGCATCGTTTATCAAGACGAAACCGTCCCCGATTTGGGCGCGTATGCCCAAGCGGTTCAAAAACTGATCGGCACACGTCGTCTGAAACTCATCCTCGAACCCGGCCGCAGCTTGGTCGGCAACGCAGGCTCGCTTCTCGCGCGTGTCGAGTTCGTCAAATACGGCGAAGAGAAAAACTTCGTCATGGTCGATGCCGCCATGAACGACCTCATGCGCCCCGCTCTCTATGACGCCTATCACCATATCGAAGCGGTAGAGCAAAAAAACATCCCGCCGCTGACCGCCAACATCGTCGGCCCGATTTGCGAAACCGGCGACTTCCTCGGCAAAGACCGCACCATCGCCTGCGAAGAAGGCGATTTGCTGGTTATCCGCAGCGCAGGCGCATACGGCGCCAGCATGGCAAGCAATTACAACGCGCGCAACCGGGCGGCGGAAGTCTTGGTGGACGGCAACGAATACCGGCTTATCCGCCGACGCGAAACCTTAGAACAGCAAATGGCAAACGAAATGGCTTGTTTGTAACATTCCGTCCGTTTTCAGACGACCTGTCCCATACTTTGAGAATACTTCATGAAAATCATCGATACCACCCTACCCGACGTCAAACTTTTAGAACCCCAAGTCTTCGGCGACGCGCGAGGTTTCTTCATGGAAACCTTCCGCGACGAATGGTTTAAGGCCAACGTCTGCGACCGCACCTTCGTACAGGAAAACCATTCCAAATCAGGCAAAGGCGTATTGCGCGGCCTGCATTACCAAACCGAAAACACACAAGGCAAACTCGTGCGCGTCGTTGTCGGCGAAGTGTTTGACGTTGCTGTCGATATGCGCAAAGACTCGCCTACTTTCGGCAAATGGGCGGGTGAAATCCTGTCGGCGGAAAACAAACGCCAGCTTTGGGTACCCGAAGGTTTCGCACACGGCTTTTACGTTTTGAGCGATGAAGCCGAATTCGTTTACAAATGCACGGATTATTACAACCCGAAAGCCGAACATTCGCTGATTTGGAACGACCCGACCGTCGGCATCGAATGGCCGTTGCAAGGCGAACCCAACCTGTCGCACAAAGACTTGGCGGGTAAAATTTTGGCTGAGGCAGTCACGTTCTAAATTACCATTGTCAAATCCGTCAAAAATGCAAGGTCGTCTGAAAACTTGAAATAAGGTTTTCAGACGACCTCTTTCCGTTACGGCAACCTTATCCCTTCCCCCGTCCGGCGGCGGAAGGTTAGGATGCGGGTGGCTTGCGGATATACGGCATAAAGGGCAAGAGCCACCCTCTCCCCAACCCTCTCCCGCCGGACGGGAGAGGGAGCGAATTCTCGTGGGCAAAGCCCACGCTACGGTTATCCCATAAACCAACACAACAATTCCCGCTATGGGCTTTTCACCGACTTTGAGCGTTGCCCAACAGCGTAGCGTGGGCTTTGCCCGCGAATCCTATCGTATTGAAGCGATAATGGATTTATAGTGTCGAAATACAAAAAGGTCGTCTGAAAATCCCCAAAACAGGTTTTTCAGACGACCTTTTTCTTCTCCTACTCATTCCAACCCGACTTCTAAATACTCGCGCTATGCCCTACCCGCACATGGCTATGATGGTCGCGACCTTCGTGATCGTAGTCGGATTTGAAGCCTTTGAGTACGACGTCTATGTCGTTTTCTTTGGCGAAGACGTTGGCGAAGTCTTCAATCAGTTCCAATACGTCGCCGGCGATGTAGGACGAGCGTTCGGCGTTGATGGTTACTTTGGAACCCGGACGGATGTTTTTCAGGGTTTTCTTGATGGCGGCTTTATTCAGGAACGAGACCTCTTCCGCCAGCTCCAAGCTGATTTCGTCGGCTTCGGCGAGTTCTTCGCGGCTGAGGTAGTAGGCGCGTTTCATGTTGCCCTGAAGGATGAAGATGATGCTGATGGCCAGCCCGATGCCGACGCCTTTGAGCAGGTCGAGCGCGACGACTGCGGCGAGAGTGGCGGCGAATGGGATGAACTGGTACAGCCCTTTATGCCAGAAATGCAGGAGGATGGCGGGTTTCGCCAGTTTGTAGCCCACCAGCAGCAAGACGGCGGCGAGGGTGGACAGGGGGATCATGTTGAGGATAAAGGGAATCGCCAAAACGCACACCAGCAACAGGACGCCGTGGATAACGGCAGACAGTTTGTGCGTCGCGCCTGCATTGGCGTTGGCGGACGAGCGCACGACGACTGAGGTAATGGGCAGGCCGCCGATGAGCGAGCTGACGATGTTGCCTGCGCCCTGCGCGCGCAATTCGCGGTTGGTGTCGGTGATGCGGCGATGGGTGTCGAGGCGGTCGGCGGCTTCGATGCAGAGCAGGGTTTCAATCGAGGCGACGATGGCGATGGTGATGCCGGTCATCCAGACGTAGCTGTTGCCGAAACCTGAAAAATTGGGCAGCGTGAGCATAGCTGCGGCTTCGCGCCATGTGTCGGGAACGGGCAGTTGGACGAGTTGTCCGGCGGGAATGGCAAGGCTGCTGCCGCTGGCGACAAACCATTGGTTCATCAGTATCCCCGCGCCCACGGCAACCAGCGCGGCGGGCAGGGCTTTGATGTTTTTCAGCGCGGGGATTTTGTCCCATACGATTAGGATCGCCATCGATACGCCCGCTACCAAAAGGGAACCTGTGTGGATGTCAGCGAACAGGGCGGCGGGGTCGGCGAGGCTGCCGTTGCTGCCCAAGGCAAACGGAATCTGTTTCATGATGATAATCACGCCGATGCCCGCCAACATGCCTTCAATAACGGACACGGGGATGTATTCGGCAAGGCTGCCGGCGCGGATGAAGCCGAGCAAAAGCTGGATGGCACCGGCGATTAAACCTGCGCACAGAAACAGCTCAAACGAACCGAGTTCGGTAATGGCGGCAAGGATAATCGCCGCCAAGCCCGCGGCAGGGCCGGAAACGCTGATATGCGAGGTACTGAGTGAACCGATGACGATGCCGCCGACGATGCCCGCCAACACGCCGGACAACGGCGGCGCGCCGGAAGCAAACGCGATGCCGAGGCACAACGGCAGGGCGACGAGGAAGACGACCAGTCCGGAAGCGAAATTGGACTTAAACAGGCTGCCCAAAGCTTGTTTTTTCTGATGGGGTTTCATGGTGAGGGGTACTCCTGATGTGTGTGTGTTTTTGTATTTGATGGGATTGGGGCAAATCAAGGTCGTCTGAAAAATCAGGACGCTTGTTCAAACTGCTTTTCAGACGACCTCCGAGCCTATCAACCCGCTTTCTTGCGCGCGTTGACCACCCATTCGGAATCGGTAAGGTCGTAGATTTTTTGGATGTCGGCGAGGATGTTTTTGAAGTCGATGTTCAAATCGATGAGGCGGCCGGTACGCAGGTCGAAGACCCAGCCGTGCACGATCGGATAGCCGTCGAGCAGGTAACGTTCCTGCACGCACGCCATTTTGATGACGTTGAGGCACTGTTCCTGCACGTTCAATTCGACCAGGCGGTCGTAGCGCAGGTGTCCGTCCTCAATCGCGTCCAGTTCTTCCTGATGCAGGCGGTACACGTCGCGGATGTTGCTCAACCACGGATTCATCGTGCCGAAATCTTCGGGCAGCATCGCCGCTTTGATGCCGCCGCAGTTGTAGTGGCCGCAGATGATGATGTGTTTGACTTTCAAATGCGAGACGGCGTATTCGATGGCAGAGGCGGCATTCATGTCCAAACCGTGCACAAGGTTGGCGACGTTGCGGTGCACGAACACGTCGCCCGGCTCAAACCCCATCAGCTCTTCCGCCGCAACGCGGCTGTCGGAGCAGCCGATGTAGAGGTATTCGGGATTTTGTCCGTCGGCGAGGTCTTTGAAGTAATCGGGGCATTGCTGCCTCTTCGTTTCCTGCCATTTGCGGTTGTTTTCAAAAATGACTTCGTATGCTTGGCTCATGCGGCTTCCTTTCTGCTTGATGTGTCGTCTGTTTTTTTGTTACCGCACCCTGTTTCGGATGCGGCCTCTGTAAGGGTTGCGCATTCTAGGAAGGCAAAATTAGAGAAAAATTAGCCATAAAATGCCGTATAAATATGTAAATTCGGCATTTTCAAGCAAAAGGTCGTCTGAAAACCCTTTTTAAACCCAATCAGACAAAAAAAGGAGAAAACGCAGTTTCTCCTTATCTTTCAAAAATTAAATCGTTTTTATCCACGCGTCGCCGCCCCGCCCGAAAAGTTCCCTACTGTCTGCCATTCTCCGTAATTTTCAGACGACCTCCTTACCAATCCTTACACTTTACGGCATAATGGCGGACTGTTTTTCCGAGGAGAATTCCATGTCCGTCAAAACCCCGTCGCTATTCGGCGGCGCCATGATTATCGCCGGTACGGTCATCGGCGCAGGCATGCTTGCCAACCCGACCGCCACCTCCGGCGTCTGGTTTACAGGCTCGCTTATTGTGTTGCTCTACACTTGGTTTTCCATGCTTTCCAGCGGTCTGATGATCCTTGAAGTCAACACCCACTATCCGCACGGCGCCAGCTTCGACACCATGGTCAAAGACCTGCTCGGACCGACTTGGAACGCCATCAACGGCATTGCCGTCGCCTTCGTTTTATATTTACTTACCTACGCCTACATCTTCGTCGGCGGCGACTTGACCGCCAAAGGGCTGGGCAGCGCGGTAGGCAGCGACGTTTCGCTCACCGTCGGACAGCTTGTCTTCTTCGGCATCCTCGCCTTTTGCGTGTGGGCGTCGGCACGGCTGGTCGACCGCTTCACCAGCGTCCTCATCGGCGGCATGGTGCTGACCTTCATTTGGGCGACCGGCGGGCTGATTGCCGATGCCAAACTGCCCGTCCTCTTCGACACACAAGCCCCCGCAGGCACGAGCTACTGGATTTACATCTCCGCCGCCCTGCCCGTCTGCCTCGCCTCCTTCGGCTTCCACGGCAACGTCTCTAGCCTGCTCAAATACTTTAAAGGCGATGCGCCCAAAGTCGCCAAATCCATTTGGGCAGGTACGCTGGTCGCGCTGGTGATTTACGTCCTGTGGCAAGTCGCCATCCAAGGCAACTTGCCGCGCAGCGAGTTCGCCCCCGTGATTGCCGCCGAAGGGCAAGTCTCCGTCCTCATCGAAACACTGTCCAAATTCGCCCAAACCGGCAGCATGGACAAAGTGTTGACCCTCTTCTCCTACATGGCGATTGCCACTTCCTTCCTCGGCGTAACGCTCGGCCTCTTTGACTACATCGCCGACATCTTCAAATGGAACGACAGCGTGTCCGGCCGTACCAAAACCGCCGCCCTTACCTTCCTGCCGCCCCTGATTTTCTGTCTGTTGTATCCAACAGGCTTCGTTACTGCCATAGGCTACGTCGGTCTGGCGGCAACCATTTGGACCGGCATCATCCCCGCCATGCTGCTCTACCGTTCGCGCCAAAAATTCGGCGCAGGCAAAAACTACAAGGTTTACGGCGGATTCGGGCTGATGGTTTGGGTTTTCCTCTTCGGCGTCATCAACATCGCCGCGCAGGTATTGAGCCAGCTCGAACTCGTCCCCGTGTTCAAAGGCTGACAACCCAACCGCACAAGAGGTCGTCTGAAAACCCCATCAAAGGTTTTTTCAGACGACCTTTTCTATATTTTGCACAGACAGTATCAGCCCCTTAAAAATCCATTGCATTTTCGCTCAATCCATTAACATTTAACCTTGTTGGAAACACAGTTTGTTTGTTAGTATTAAGCCATTGCCG
The DNA here is from genome assembly GCF_001813335.1 of Neisseria sp. HMSC055H02. Lineage (NCBI taxonomy): Bacteria > Pseudomonadati > Pseudomonadota > Betaproteobacteria > Neisseriales > Neisseriaceae > Neisseria > Neisseria sp. HMSC055H02. The sequence continues at coordinate 22,893 of NZ_KV812100.1, forward strand.
TTACATCCGCATCACGGCGGCGACGGACAACCTCCAAGACGGACAACCTCCAAATAGAAAGGACACATATCATGGCTAAATTATTGGTCGCTCCGGTATCCGCCGGTTTGGACGTGGCAGCAGCAAGCAAAGCCTTTGCCCAAGCTTTGGGCGCGCAAGTTTTCCAACCGCTCGACGCATCCGCCGAAACCCTGTTGGCGCAAGGCAAAAGCGACGACTGGTTTGACGCTGTGGTCGGCAAAGCCGTCGCACTCAATACCGACAATCTTGTTATCGAAGGTATCGCCCCCGATGCGGACAAACTCTTCCTCTCCGGCAAAAACGTCGAGCTGGCGCTGTCTTTGGATGCAGGCGTAGTCTTGGCATTGCAATCCGACAATGCCGACGCAGCCGAAGCGGCACACCGAATCAACCTTGCCAAACAGCTTTACACCAACTCTCCGGGCCTCTTGGAAGGCTTCATTATTGAAGGCGCGGCAGCATCCGTGGGCGAAGAAGTTGCCCGTCTGACCGGACTGACGTTCTACGGTTCAAGCAGCGCGCTCAAAGACGTATCTGTTTTGGCAAAACGCGAAGCATCCCGCCTTTCTCCCGCCCAATTCCGTTACAACCTGATTGATTTTGCCCGTAAAGCCGATATGCGCATCGTCCTGCCCGAAGGTGCAGAACCGCGTACCGTCGCCGCAGCCGCCATCTGCCACGAAAAAGGCATTGCCCGCTGCGTCTTGCTTGCCAAACGAGAAGAAGTTGAAGCCGTTGCCAAAGAACGCGGCATCAGCCTGCCTGACTCATTGGAAATCATCGATCCCGCTACATTAGTAGAACAATACGTCGAGCCGATGTGCGAATTGCGCAAATCCAAAGGTCTGACCCCTGAAGATGCCCGCAAACAACTGCAAGACACCGTTGTCCTCGGCACCATGATGATGGCGCAAAACGACGTGGACGGCTTGGTATCCGGCGCCGTTCATACTACCGCCAACACCATCCGCCCTGCCTTGCAGCTGATTAAAACCGCACCGGGCGCCAGCCTCGTGTCCAGCGTATTCTTCATGCTGCTGCCCAACCAAGTCCTCGTCTTCGGCGACTGCGCGGTCAACCCGAATCCGACACCCGAACAGCTTGCCGATATCGCCATCCAATCCGCCGATACCGCCAAAGCCTTCGGTATTCCGCCAAAAGTTGCCATGATTTCTTACTCTACCATCAACTCAGGCAGCGGCCCTGATGTCGATGCCGTGATTGAAGCGACCAAACTGGCGAAAGAAAAACGCCCGGACTTGGAAATCGACGGCCCGCTGCAATACGATGCGGCAACCGTGCCTGAAATCGGCAAAACCAAAGCCCCTGAAAGCACCGTCGCCGGTCAGGCAACCGTCCTGATTTTCCCAAACCTCAACACCGGCAACTGCACCTACAAAGCCGTACAACGCAGCGCCAACGTCCTGAGCGTCGGCCCTCTGTTGCAAGGTTTGCGTAAACCGGTCAACGACCTCTCCCGCGGCGCATTGGTAGAAGACATCGTCTTCACCATCGCCCTGACAGCGGTTCAGGCAAAACAAATGGCAAACTGATTACTTGAATTTTTAAAGTAAACAAAGGTCGTCTGAAAAACTGAACTGCACCCCCAAAGTTGGACACATCCCCTCCAACTCACAA
>NZ_KV812101.1:0-436 GCF_001813335.1 Neisseria sp. HMSC055H02
CGCTGGCTTTTTTTCCGAAGTTCTTCGTTCCCGTAATGACATGATCGTAGGAAGACGGTATGCCGACCAAAGCGACGGCACAGCCTAAGCCGAAAGTCTCGGCACAGGCTCCGCCTGCTGCTGCACTGGAAAGCACAAACCCCAAACTGCCCGAAACGATTTCAGCCCCAGGTGAGATGTAGCGGTGCAGGATACTTTTGTCTTCCCTATCCAGCTTTTCGTATTCAGCCTTCAAATAAGAGGCTACTAAATCAGGATGTTGATTTAGGTAATATAAGGATTCTTTTTTTAAGTCCTTAAACCTACTGTCAAAGCGTTTGTCTTGGGTAAACTCGATAATGCGTCCTATATTTTGACGACATTCGGTAATTCTTCCTTTGGAACTGCATTCATTCTTGACTTGCTCTTTTATGACGGAATAAATTTTACGGGCTGT
>NZ_KV812102.1:0-7249 GCF_001813335.1 Neisseria sp. HMSC055H02
TCCCGTTTCCCCGCTTGCCTCGTCCTTGGCAAAGACGCGGTCGCTGGCCCGGATACGGGCGATGGCTTTGTAGCCGTCTGCCGTTTTGACCAAGGTGCTGCCGTGGAAGGAGCAGGTGTGGGATGTTGAGAAAACGTAGGTTGGATCGAAATCCGATATCTCATTTAAATTGAAGGAAGGTCGTCTGAAAATTAAACACATTTTCAGACGACCTTTCGATTGTGGAATTTTCAGCCCAACCTATGCTTACTCAATTAAACTGTCAATCAATTCTTTTATGTCATTACGGGTCAGTTCCATACCCGGTTCACCGATAAGTGCTAAATCATAGATTATATTACGCGATTCTGGAGAATTATCTTTTGACCAAGCATACAGAAAATCAAAAGCAAGATTCGCAATTTTTTCATCCGAAGCGTTTTGATTGAACAATCTGAGCAGTTCAGAATATGCGTATTGTTGAGTTATTTTTTCCATGAATCTAATTCCTGTTTTGTTGGTGGATAATGCTGAGAGGTTACACTTTGTCCGTTAACTGATTTAGGATGAACCATAGTTACGTTCCCGCTATGATCATAACTTTCCATCCATTGTCGGGTACTGCCTGTTTTAGGATTATATTCTGTAACAAAGCTATTACCCCTCGTTCTTCCCTCGGTTCTAGCAAATCGCTCAGCTTCATAATACCTGATTCTCCCATCAGGTAAAGTTTTTGTCCTAGACGCACTATTTTGAGCACTTTCCAAACCTGACAATTTCTTAGCTAATGCCGATTGGGCATTGGCAGAATGCGCATCCCCATATTGCTTGTATTTGGCTTGTGTGGCGGCTGAGAAATCCCCGCTAACCGCAGCCTTCCCTGCTTTTGCCGCCTTCGTCAGGTTTTTGGCTTTGATATATGGCAGGGCGTTGGACATGGCTTCGACGGTTTCGGCGGCATTGGGATTTTCCGCCGTCCAATCGCGGACAGTTTTGCCGATTTTTTCTTCCGATTTTGCCAAACTCCTCAAATGGTCGATGGCGGCAATGGCGTTGTCCGGCGACATGGTGCTGATGGCCGCTGCAGTCGCCATATCGATGGCAAAACCCGTCCCTTGAACCGCATCGCCTACGCCGATGGCTTCTCCGGCGCTGAGAAAGGGATTGAGGGCACCTGCGGCGACACCATTGATAAATTCCATGCTGTTACCCCAGCGGTTGAGCCCGGGGTTGTGTTCGAACATTTTTTTATTGGCTTCTCCGGCACGGTCGGAAAAATTTTTCGGTATGTTGCCGAATCTGTCCGCAAACCGTTGCTGCGTCGAACGGTTGTCGTCGTGAACAACAGTCTGCCTCCTTACCTGGCCTTTGGCAACGTAGGAGTAAATATCCCGGGCGCCGTGAGGTGCGGGGTAGCCGCCTCCCTGCGGACCGTCGTAACCGTCGGCAGGGTGGTGTTCGTAGCCGTCCCATGACATGCTGGCAAAGGTCATGCCCGTACCGTCGGTTACTTTGCCGCCTGTCCAACTGTCGCTTTTGCTGGCACTGTTGTCGAACGGGGAATGGACTTCATGTCCGTGTCCGGAAAAGCGGACGATATATCCGGGATTACTGAAGATGGTTGCGGTTTCCATCTGTAAATTGCCCAACCGTTGTGTGATGGTGGGCGAAATGGTCATCAGTCCGGTACGCTCGGCCACGGTTCCGCGTGCTTTGCCGAAGAGGTGGAATTTTTTGCCGGGGTCGAAATTCTCCCGTCGGAGCAAATCCTGTACTACAGGGTCGTTCCTTAAGTCCGCCGCGAGGGCGGGCTGCCCGAAGGCAGCCGCCGTTACGGCGCAGGCGGCAAGGAGATTTGTCAGTCTGCGCAGCGGTTTCACGGTTTATTCTCCTTCGCGGCGGCGGATGACTTCGTCGCTGACATCAAGGTTTTGGGAATTGCCTTGTTTGAAGTCGGGACGGTTTTGGGCGGTTGTGTCGCCGTAGGGGGTGATGTCGGAGAAATCGACCATCAGGCCGTCTGAAGCTTTGACGTTTTTGCTGACTTTGTAAGGACCGGTCCAAAGGGCGTATTTTTCTTTGTATTGGGATTCGTAGGCGGCAGAGGTAGGTTTGATCAGCAGTTTCCGGCTGTTGCGGTCAACGGCGAAATACTCGAGCTTGGTTTGGGCTTTAAGGGTTTCGGCGTTGTAGATATGCAGTTCGGTACGGCTGCGGATGGTGCCGAATACGTCGACGGTTACGAATACGTCGGTGTCGGCGTATTCGGGCGGTACGACTTCGATGCCGCGCAGGTAGAAGATGGTTTGGACGAGGTTGGTCAGGAAGGAAACGTCGCGGGGGTTGGTAATCAGGGTTTCGTTGCGGTAGTCGCCCATGCCGTTGACGGACAGTCCGGCAGACCGTTCGCCTTTGCGTCCGTTGTTTCTGGTCAGGGCGGCAGCGGGGGCGTTCAAAAGCGATGTGGAAGTGGTAACGCTGGAGAGCGCATCGGCTTTGGTAGTGGCAGTAGTATCGTAGGTGGGATAGGTGTATTGGGTGGCGCTGTCGGGGTTGTTTTGGTAGCCGCCGCGAATCAATGCGTCGATGGAGTAGCGTCCGCCGGTAATGTTGCCCGATCCTTGATCGCCCATGGTAGAAACGTAAAGGGCGACTTTTCGGCCTTTCAGGGCAGACAGATCCATTTCTTTGACGGCGGCACGGGACGAGGCGGCGACGAGTTCTTGTTCGACGGCAAAGCGTTTGCCGCCGCCGTGTGAAGGAATGCCGGTCAGTGTACCGCAGCCGGTGAGCAGGAGGGCGGATAGGGTAAGTGTAGAGAGAAGAATTTTCATGTTGTTCCTTAGGTTTTGCGTATTAAAAAAACTGAGGTCGGTTAACCTTCCTTAGTTTAATTTAATTTTAAACAAAAAATGTAAAGAACAACTTAAACGGTATATTTTAAGGACAAAAGGATAATGTCGTCTGAAAGCAGAAATTAATTTTTCAGACGACCTTTTGATCTTAATAAACCCGACGCGCGGGATACGGGCGCGGGTAAGGCGGGTAGGGATAGCCGTAGCGGTGTACCGGCTCGCTGTCCTGATAGATGACGGTCGTTCCCGGCGGGGCGTTGACGGTAACGGTTTTGTTGATGGTGGTTTGGGAGTGGACGGGCAGATCAAGGACGGCAGTGCGCCCGTATGGGGTTTCGGTGTAGAAGCAACCGCCCAGTGCGGTCAGCGTGAAGGCGTAGAGTAGGAGCTTCTTCATGGGATTCCTTCATTCAAAACGAAACGGAAAGAGGTCGTCTGAAAACACGGTTTCGATAAGTTTGAAAGCGTTTTGGATTTTCAGACGACCTTCCCGCTTACCTTAACACGGTCTTCGTCCAGCGGCTGACCCATTGTTTCTGTTTGGTGTCGATGTCGTTGCGGCTGGGCGAGTCGGTTTGTTTCGGGGCTTGGGCGAACTCGAACACTTTGGGCAGCGGCGTGTTTTTCACGGCGGGATAAACCCACATTTCGGTCGGCAGGGCTTTTTGCACTTCGCCGCTCTGCAGCCACTGTACGAGTTTCGCCGCCAGCTCGGGCTGTTTCGCGCCTTTCAAGACTGCTGCGCCTTCGACTTGTCGGAACACGCCGCCTTTGAGGAAGAGGTTGCCGGTCGGCGGCACGCTGTATTTGCCTTTGGAGTAATGGACTTCGGCGGCGGGACTGGCGGCGTAGCTGACGACGAGCGGGTACGCGCCGCCGTTTTGGGTGAAGTCGGTGTAATAGGCTTCACTCCAGCCTTTGGCGACTTTCACGCCGTTTTGACGCATCTGCGCCCACCATTTGAACGCGCCCTCTTCGCCCATGCCTCCGATGTTCGCCATCAGGAAGGCGAGTCCGGGCGAGGACGTGGCGGGCGAGGGCGTAACCAGCAGGTTTTTATATTCGGGGCGGGTCAAGTCCTGTAAGGTTTTGGGCAGCGGCAGTTTTTTCTGTTCAAACCATTTTTTGTCGTAGTTGAGGGTAACGTAGCCGTAATTGACTGCCGCGATAACGGGCATCCCCGCTGAAACGGGCGCGGATTTGGGCTGCGCCGCCGCCAGTATGCCTGCTTCGCGCGCTTTGCCGATATTGGCGTTGTCCAAACCGTACACCGCGTCGGCAATCGGGTTTGCCTTGCTGAGAATCAGCTTGTTGAGCATTTCGTTGCCGCTGCCCGCTTTGATGACGGAGACTTTGGCATCGTTGGCTTTTTCAAACTGCGTGATGGCGGATTGGGGCAGGCTGAAGGATTTGTGCACGGCAAGGCGCACTTCGGTCTGGGCGGATAAGTTTGCCGAAGCCAGCAAGAGGGCGAGGGCGGATAATTTCAGTTTCATTCTCTAACCTTTGTACGGGTAAAATACGAAACATCATAACAAAATCCGCATCAACACACGACATGAACTTTTCCCCCGTTTGGCTGTTTGACCTCGACAACACGCTGCACAACGCCGATGCCGGCATTTTCTACATCATCAACCGCGCCATGACCGACTACATGGCGCAACGCCTCAAGCTTTCCGAAGAAGCGGCATCCGACCTGCGTCAGGACTATTGGCACCGATACGGCGCAACGCTTGCCGGCCTGCAAATCCACCATCCCGAAATCGACATCCGCGAGTTTCTGCGCGAAAGCCATCCCATCGCGCAAATCTTGGCAAAATTAGAGGGCATGGAGGGAACCGAAAGCGTTTTAGGTCGTCTGAAAGGACGCAAAGCCGTTTTTTCCAACGGTCCTTCGTTTTACGTCCGCGCCATCATCGGGGCATTGGGTTTGGAAAACCGTTTTGACGCACTCTTCGGCACGGACGACTTCGGGCTGCGCTACAAGCCCGACCCGCAAGCCTACCTGACCGTCTGCCGCCTGCTCGACGCTGCGCCCGAACAGTGCATCATGATCGACGACAGCGCGGACAACCTGCACCAAGCCAAAGAGCTGGGCATGAAAACCGTATGGTTTGGCAGCAAAGCCCATCCCCTGCCCTTTACCGACGCCGTTGCAAAAGATATGCAGGCGCTCGCCGAATGTGCCGAAAAACTGTCGGCACTCGTCTGAAACCTTTACAATATCGGGTTTGAACAACGGCACCAAGCCGCCCGACCACAAGGACAACCATCATGCGATACACCGCCCTCATCCTCGCCGCCGCAGCCGCCCTGACCGGCTGTACTTGGGAAACCTACCAAAACGAATCCGGCCACACCTCCCTGCGCCCCAAATACGAAAAAGGCACGCGCATCTATTACGAAGACGGCACCTACTCCCGCGATATGCGTTACAACCAATACCGCCCCGAACGCCGCACCCTCAAACCGCTGCACGGCGACCAAGAAAACGTACGCGGCACGACATGGAACAAACCCCAAGGCGCCGGACACGCCGCGCCCGAAACGCAGACTGAGGAATAATCTGCCCGCAGAGGTCGTCTGAAACCGTCTTTTTGTTTCAGACGACCTCAAACATAACCGCCATCGCATTCGTTCCCTATCTGCCGTCCTTCACAAGGAGAAAACCATGCGTTCCCTCGCCCTGATTTTCGTTACCGCCGCCATCCTGAGCGGCTGCACCTCAGACCGCTACGACTTTGACAGCCTTCCCGCCGACACATCCGCGCGTACGCCCCTGAAACCGACCACACTCGACCGCTTGGAACGCGGCAGCCATGCCGACTCTTACCGGTTCACCCCCAAACCCGACAAACCATAACCTCCAAACGTCCGCACGCCAAACCCAAATAAAAAGGTCGTCTGAAACCAAAACCCCGTTCAGACGACCCCCAAATGACCTCTTTATCAACATTGCATTCGAGAAAGCCCATCATGTCCGCCACACCCCTCAACATCGTCATCCTCGCCGCCGGCAAAGGCACGCGCATGTATTCCAAAATGCCTAAAGTGCTGCACCGCATCGGCGGCAAGCCCATGGTCGAGCGCGTTATCGACACCGCCGCCGCCCTGAATCCGCAAAACATCTGCGTCGTCATCGGACACGGCAAAGACCAAGTTTTGGACACCGTCAAACGCGACGTCGTCTGGGTCGAACAAACCGAACAGCTCGGCACCGGCCACGCCGTCAAAACCGCCCTGCCGCACCTGTCTGCCGAAGGCCGCACGCTGGTGCTGTACGGCGACGTTCCCCTGATTGACACCGCCACCCTCGAAACCCTGCTCGAAGCCGCCGGCAGCGAAGTCGGACTGTTGACCGACGTTCCCGCCGACCCGACAGGCTTGGGCCGCATCATCCGCGACAGCCAAGGCAGCGTAACCGCCATCGTCGAAGAAAAAGACGCCGACGCCGCCCAAAAAGCCGTCCGCGAAATCAACACAGGCATCCTCGTCCTGCCCAACGCCAAACTCAAAAACTGGCTGGACAGCCTCTCCAGCAACAACGCCCAAGGCGAATACTACCTGACCGACCTCATCGCCAAAGCCGTTGCCGACGGCATCAAAGTCCATCCCGTCCAAGTGCGCGCCTCCCACCTCGCCGCCGGCGTGAACAACAAACTCCAGCTCGCCGAACTCGAACGCATCTTCCAAACCGAACAGGCGCAAGCCCTGCTCAAAGCAGGCGTTACCCTGCGCGACCCCGCCCGCTTCGACTTAAGGGGTCGTCTGAAACACGGACAAGACGTCGTAATTGACGTCAACGTCGTCCTCGAAGGCGACATCGAAATCGGCGACAACGTCGAAATCGGCGCAAACTGCGTCATCAAAAACGCCAAAATCGGCGCAAACAGCAAAATCGCCCCCTTCTCCCACCTCGAAGACTGCGAAGTCGGACAAAACAACCAAATCGGCCCCTACGCCCGCCTGCGTCCGCAAGCCCGCCTTTCAGACGACGTACACGTCGGCAACTTCGTCGAAATCAAAAACGCCGCCATCGGCAAAGGCACCAAAGCCAACCACCTTACCTACATCGGCGACGCCGAAGTCGGCAGCAAAACCAACTTCGGCGCAGGCACGATCATTGCCAACTACGACGGCGTGAACAAATACAAAACCGTCATCGGCGACGAAGTCCGCATCGGCTCCAACTGCGTATTAGTCGCCCCCGTCACCCTCGGCAACAAAGTTACGACAGGCGCAGGCAGCACGATTACCAAAAACGTCGAAGACAACAAACTCGCCCTCGCCCGCGCCCGCCAAACCGTCATCGAAGGCTGGGTGCGTCCTGAAAAAGGGGATAAGAAATAAAGCAGTAAACCGCCCAGTGCAACTCGTTGCAGCAACAGCAATCTGTCCCTTCCCCCGTCCGG
>NZ_KV812102.1:7349-7789 GCF_001813335.1 Neisseria sp. HMSC055H02
GGGGGTGGCTTTGCGACTTTAGGTCAAATAAATTCGTACAACCCGTAGAGCCACCCTCTCCCCGGCCCTCTCCCGCCGGACGGGAGAGGGGGCAGGTTGCAAGTTAAAACAAGGTCGTCTGAAAACTTTGAGATTTGAGTTTGGGAGAAACAAACTCACTCCCCTCGTTTTCAGACGACCTTTATTCAATCAATACAGGCTTGAGATAACTCAGGTAGCGTGGGCTTTGCCGACGAAATCTATCATCCAATAATCAAAATCAGACAACAGCCGAATGGGTATACATTTGGGCTTTCATTTCGCGGGCAAAGCCCACGCTACCCGTTGCGGCAAGGGCAACCTGTCCCTTCCCCCGTCTAGCGGGGGAAGGTTAGGATGGGGGTGGTTTCTGAGGTTTAGGTATAGTGGATTTAAATTTAAACCAGTACGGCGTTGCCTCG
>NZ_KV812102.1:7889-8716 GCF_001813335.1 Neisseria sp. HMSC055H02
CTGATTTAAATTTAATCCACTATAAAATCAAATTCGTGCAATCCGCAACCCCCCCTCTCCCCAGCCCTCTCCCGCCGGACGGTAGTGGGAGCAGGTTGCAAGTTAAAACAAGGTCGTCTGAAAACTTTGAGATTTGAGTTTGGGAGAAACAAACTCGCTCCCCCCGTTTTCAGACGACCTTTTATTCAATCAAAACAGACTTGGGATAACCCAAGTAGCGTGGGCTTTGCCCGCAAACCTTCTGTCCGACAATCTGAATCGGGCGGTTGTCTTTATCTTCATTTCGTGGCAGAGACCACGCTACGGGTCGTCTGAAAAAACCTTAGCGTTTTGTTTTAATCAAGTGTTTGCGAAACCGAACATGTTCGGAAAGCAATTCCCGTCCCATTCAATCTATATAGAAAATAGAAAAAGGTCGTCTGAAAACCCTGTTTCGGGTTTTCAGACGACCTTTGCTTTGCCTTCAAACAAGCTTTAGAGCGGGATTACCATTGGTAGCCGACACCTGCGGTCGCGCCGTAGTGGCCGCGTGAGTTGCCGGTAGCAGTACCTTTGATGACCCAGTTGCCGCCGTCGGAGATGCTGGAGAAGCCGACTGCGTAACCGCTTTCACCGCGGTAAACGCCGCCTGCAACCGCCATCATGCTCTTACCCGGCAGGTAGGCTTGCGGCAGGCCTGCCACCGCCATGGCTGCTGCGGTACCGGCTTTGGAGTCGCTTTCCACATTGTCGATACGTTGGTTGATTTGGTTGCCCATGTTCACCACGTAATTGCCGATGTTGGTCACGTTTTGGTTAATCGCCTGGTTGGTGTAATACAACTGGCT
>NZ_KV812103.1:0-231 GCF_001813335.1 Neisseria sp. HMSC055H02
GATGGTGTCGGCCTCCCAATCGCCGATGCGGGTTTTCCGGTCGACGATGGCGGGTCGGTTTTCTATGCCGACGCGGTCGGGCACTTTGCCTCCGGTCCATGTGCTGCCGTAGCGTTTGCGGTAGGGTTTGCTGCATATTCTGTGGTGTTGCCACAACGTGCCGCCGTTGCTTTTGTCTTGGCGGAGGTAGCGGTAAACGGTGCTGTGATGGAGTGTGATCCCGTGGTGTTT
>NZ_KV812104.1:0-265 GCF_001813335.1 Neisseria sp. HMSC055H02
AGGGCCGCTGATTGAGGAAAAAGCGGTGGAAAAAGTCGAGCAGCACATCGCCGACGCGCTCTCCAAAGGCGCGGTCTGCCTGACCGGCGGCAAACGCAGCGCGCTGGGCGGAACGTTTTTCGAACCGACTGTCTTAAGCGGCGTAACGGCGCAAATGGCGGTGGCGCGCGAAGAAACCTTCGGGCCGTTGTGTCCCGTGTTCCGCTTTGAAAGCGAAGCCGAAGTCATCGCGGCCGCCAACGATACGGAATACGGTTTGGCGGCC
>NZ_KV812104.1:365-1989 GCF_001813335.1 Neisseria sp. HMSC055H02
CTTGGAATACGGCATGGTCGGCATCAATACGGGCTTAATCAGTAATGAAGTGGCACCGTTTGGCGGCGTAAAACGCAGCGGTTTGGGACGTGAAGGCAGCAAATACGGTGCGGACGAATATTTGGAATTGAAATATTTGTGTATTGATGTGGCCGGATAGCCTGCCGTCGGTTTTTAGACGGCCTCACATCGGTCAGGCCGTCTAAAACCGCAACTTCTGTTAACTTCCCCTCATTTCTAATCTCCTGTATGCCGTTTCAAACGACACACAGGGATGATTGTTCCCTGAAAAACGGGAGATTCCAAAAAACATAGAAAGCAGATAAACAAATTCTGACAAATCTGCGGGTTTATAGGAGGCTGAAATGTCTGATGTATTGAGAGTGGAGAAAATTACCTTTTGGGAAGGCGTGGCCATGATTATCGGCACCAATATCGGTGCGGGGATTTTGGGCGTGTCGTATGCCGCGCGGCAGGCGGGCTATATGCCTTTGCTATTTTGGCTGGTAGTAGTAGGCGTGATTACAACCGTTACGATGCTTTATGTGGCCGAAGCCACGTTGCGCACACGGCAGCACGAGCAGTTGAGCGGTTTGGCGCAGCGCTATGTCGGCAGGTTCGGTTCGTGGCTGATGTTCACATCGGTAACGGTCAATGCACTGGGCGCACTGATAGCGTATATGAGCGGCAGCGGCGATTTGATGCATTCCTTGTTCGGCATCGACAAACGCATCGGCAGCATCCTGTTTTTCATCCCCGCCGCGCTGATTCTGGCTCTGGGCCTGAAAGCCTTGGGCAGGAGCGAGAAATGGATTACGTCGCTGATGGTGCTCATGCTGCTGGTACTGGTCGGCGCGACGCTGTTTTTCCCGACCACTGATTTCAGACGGCTTTTAGACGGCAGTTGGCTGTATATGGTGCCCGTGTTCAACTTGGTGGTGTTTATTTACTGCGCGCAATACATCGTGCCGGAACTAGCGCGCGGCCTGTCGCATACGCCCAAACAGCTTCCCAAAGCCATCGTTACCGGCATGTTTTGCACCTTTGCCCTGATTGCGCTCGTGCCGTTGTCTGTGATTTCGCTCAACGGTTTGGACAACGTCAGCCAGGTGGCGACGGTAAACTGGGGTAATGCCTTGGGAAGTTGGGCGTTTTTCATGGCAAACGGCTTCGCATTGTTCGCCATGCTGACTTCCTATTGGGGCATCGGCGGCAGTTTCTTAACCAATATTGCCGACCGCTTCAGTCTGAAAGTCGATGACAACCTGAAAGTCCGTTCGCTGACCGTGGCCGTGGTCGCCCTACCACCGCTGGTACTGGCTTACAGCGGCATGGTTGGCTTCGTTGACGCGCTTTATTTTGCGGGCGTGTTCAGCGGCGTGGTATTGAGCATCATACCGTATCTGATTATCAAAGGCGCACGCGGCAAGGGCAACCGCACACCCGAATGGACGTGCGCCCCTTGGATGACCCATCCCGCTATTTACACGCTGATTTTCCTACTCTACAGCGCAAGCGCGGTTTATGCGGTATTGGCGAAACTGGATTTGCTGCCTCCGGGCTGGTAAACGGTTTTATAATAAAAAGGCCGTCTGAGACCTTTGCAAAATTCTCCCCAAATCCC
>NZ_KV812105.1:0-18162 GCF_001813335.1 Neisseria sp. HMSC055H02
TTTTTTTTTTTGGGGGGGTAAAACCATAAATAAGGTATTCAGTCGACCTTTTAGTTTTCCTGCTATCAACATCCGTTCAATAAGAATCCGGAATGTGTTTGAAATACAGCATGACCAGATACCAAAACAGCGTCGCTGCGGCTGCACCGAGCAGCACCCATGCGCTGATTTTGGCGACATCGCGCAGGGCGCGTTTTTGCTTGCGGCTGAAGAGGCGGTTGATAATCAGCGCGGCAAGTGCGAAAAAGAAAAAAATACGGAAAAGTCTGCCTATCATATCGGGAAGCGGGGGAGGTCGTCTGAAAAAGTATGGTTTGGGTGCGGCGGCATGGGAACGGATGTTTCAGCGTGTCAGGCTGCTTGTCCGACCGTGTCAAAAAGTCATGCCGTTTGCTATATAATAACGCTTTTCGCCGCATTTGTTGGAACAGGATATGAGTCAAAGTGCCTCGGTGGGCATTGTAACGCCCCAAAAAATTCCGTTTGAGATGCCGCTGGTTTTGGAAAACGGTAAAACTTTGCCGCGTTTCGATCTGATGATTGAAACCTACGGCGAGCTGAATGCCGAAAAAAACAATGCGGTTTTAATCTGCCATGCGCTGTCGGGCAACCATCATGTTGCGGGCAGACATTCGGCGGAGGATAAATATGCGGGCTGGTGGGACAATATGGTCGGACCCGGCAAACCGATTGATACGGAACGTTTTTTCGTGGTCGGTTTGAACAATCTGGGCGGCTGCGACGGCAGCAGCGGGCCTTTGTCGATCAATCCTGAAACGGGCAGGGAATACGGTGCGGATTTTCCGGTGGTTACGGTGAAGGACTGGGTAAAATCCCAAGCCGCGCTTGCCGATTATCTCGGTATCGAACAATGGGCGGCGGTTGTCGGCGGCAGCTTGGGCGGCATGCAGGCTTTGCAGTGGACGATTTCCTATCCCGAGCGCGTGCGCCATGCCTTGGTGATTGCGTCTGCGCCCAAACTCTCGACGCAAAATATCGCGTTCAACGATGTGGCGCGTCAGGCGATTTTGACCGACCCCGATTTCAACGAAGGACATTACCGCAGCCACAATACCGTTCCCGCACGGGGCTTGCGGATTGCCCGCATGATGGGGCACATTACGTATCTTGCCGAAGACGGTTTGGGCAAAAAATTCGGACGCGATTTGCGTTCAAACGGCTATCAATACGGCTACGGCGTTGAATTTGAGGTGGAATCCTATCTGCGCTATCAGGGCGACAAATTCGTCGGGCGGTTCGACGCCAACACTTACCTGCTTATGACCAAGGCTTTGGACTATTTTGATCCGGCGGCAGATTTCGGCGACAGCCTGACCCGCGCCCTGCAAAATGTGAAAGCGAAATTTTTTGTTGCCAGCTTCAGTACCGACTGGCGTTTCTCGCCCGCGCGTTCCAAAGAGCTGGTCAAAGCGCTGATTGCCGCGCACAAGCCTGTGCAGTATATCGAAGTCAAATCCAACCACGGCCATGACGCCTTTTTGATGGAAGACGAGGCCTATATGCGCGCCGTAGCGGTTTATATGAACAATGTTGACAAGGATTGCCGATCATGAATTTGCGCGACGATTTGCAGTTGATTTACGACTGGATTCCCGAAGGCAGTCGCGTCTTGGACTTGGGCTGCGGCGACGGCGAATTGCTGGCGGCTTTGGTGGAACACAAAAAATGCAGCGGCTACGGCATCGAAATCGACACCGACAGCGTCATCGCCGCCATGTCGCGCGGCGTGAACGTTATTCAAGCCGATTTGGAGCAGGGTTTGGCAGAATTTGGCGATCAGACGTTTGACGTTATCGTCTTGAGCCAAACCATCCAAGCCATGCAGAATACCGAGAAAATCCTGCGTTGCCTTATGCGCGTGGCGAAACAGGCAATTGTCAGCTTCCCGAATTTCGGTTACTGGCGCAACCGCTTCCAAATCGCCATCGGCGGGCATATGCCGGTTTCCGAACGTATGCCCTACCATTGGTACGACACGCCGAACATCCATTGGTGTACGCTCAAAGACTTTGATTTGTTGTGCGCCAAAAACAAAATCCGCGTCCTCGAGCGCGCGGTCATGACGGGCAACAAACAGGTCAAACATTTCCCCAACCTGTTGGGCAGCTTGGCGTTTTACCGCGTCGGGTAAGATGGATTGAGCACCTTGCTGGCAATAACAGGTTTTTTGGTTCTATTAACAATAGGTCGTCTGAAAAATGGAGTGGCAAATTTTCAGACGACCTCTTTATGTTAATAAACCTTATTTGGAATTTGGAAATTGTGTTTGATGAAATGTGATGGATTTGGAGCGTAAAAGCAGAGGGTGGAAATCCGGACTTATTGGACATTCGTTGAGGAGTTAGTGCGATAGCAGCTTCATTTGACGCACTCGAATCTGTCTTGTTTTGCGCTTAATTCAATATCAAAAAGATCCCGAAAATACGCATTACGCCAAAACCACCTTGATGGGTTAAACCATCAAAGCCGTTTGATTTTTATCCCGATAGGCAGAGCAGCTAGCCTTCCGACTGCAATCAGTTAAAAAATTTTATTATTTTCAAACTTCTATATAGTTGATAAAGGTTGGTATTTTGCTTAATTAACAAAGATATTATTTAATAAAACCTTAACTGAAAAGAGCAGCCTGTTAAAGAAGAGTACCATATGCAACCTATTTCAGACGACCTTTTGCCTTATTCGATTATTGCCGGTAAGTCTGCAAAAAACGTTCGAGTTTGCCCATGGATTCTTCGATTTGGTGGGTGTACGGCAGGGTAACGATGCGGAAATGGTCGGGGCGTACCCAGTTGAACCCCGTTCCTTGGACAAACAAGACCTTTTCGCGCACGAGCAGGTCGTAGATGAATTTCATGTCGTCATGGATACCGTACATTTCGGTGTCGATTTTCGGGAACATATAAAGTGCCCCCATCGGCTTGACGCAGGATATGCCGGGAATTTGGTTGACAAGTTCCCATGCTTTATTGCGCTGCTCCAGCAGACGGCCGCCGGGCAGGATAAATTCGTTGATGCTTTGATAGCCGCCCAAAGCGGTTTGGATGGCGTGTTGCATGGGTGTGTTAGCGCACAGGCGCATGGACGAGAGCATATCGAGACCTTCGATATAGCCTTTGGCATGTTCTTTCGGGCCGTTGAGCACCATCCAGCCTTGACGGAATCCGGCAACGCGGTAGGCTTTGGAGAGTCCGTTGAAGGTAATGGTCAGCAGGTCGGGGGCGAGTGCGGCAATGTGGTGGTGTACCGCGCCGTCGTAGAGGATTTTGTCGTAGATTTCGTCGGCAAAGATGATTAGACCGTGTTTGCGCGCCAACTCGGCGATTTCAAGCAGGATTTCTTTGCTGTACACCGCTCCGGTGGGATTGTTGGGGTTGATGATGACGATAGCTTTGGTTTTCGGTGTGATTTTGGCTTCCATATCGGCAAGGTTGGGAAACCAGTCGTTTTCTTCGTCACACAAATAATGGCGCACCGTACCGCCCGCCAAAGTGGCGGCTGCCGTCCACAGCGGATAGTCGGGCGCGGGAATCAGGATTTCGTCGCCGTCGTTCAAAAGCGCCTGCATGGACATGGTAATCAGCTCGGACACGCCGTTGCCGATATAAACGTCGTTGACCGAAATGTCGCGCAGACCTTTGGTTTGATAGTAATGAACGATGGCCTTACGGGCGGAATACAGCCCTTTGGAATCGCAATAGCCCTGCGCGGTCGGCAGGTTGCGGATCACGTCCACCAAAATTTCATCGGGCGCTTCAAAGCCGAACGGCGCAGGGTTGCCGATATTGAGCTTGAGGATTTTATGACCTTCTTCTTCGAGTTGCAGGGCCTTTTTGTGTACCGGGCCGCGGATGTCGTAGCAAACATGGTCCAGCTTGGACGACTTGGGAAATTTCTCCATGATGTGTGTTCCGTAAAATTGTTAACAATGGGGGTAAATGTACTCCGTTTGCAGACGGAAAGAAAGTATTTTATGCGACCGAAAAAAGGTCGCCTGAAACCGCGTTCAAAATTTCAAGCGTCGGACAATTAGGATTTGAAGTGCAACTCTCCATAACGTAAAAAGGCCGTTACGCGGCAGCATACGACCTTTCTTGCAAGGAAGATCGCCATGGGCCGGCTACACACAACTGACCCAAGACGAACTATACCTGTAAAATACAATATCTGCCCCACTACTGCATCATCACTGAAATCGTTAAACAGCTTAACCGCCACAAAAAAACACCGTAAGAATCTGTTCCAACTACTTGTATTTACAACACAGGGGGCTGAATGTTGCACTTGAAATCCGAATCCAAGGCTAACTTGACTATCAGATAGCTTTTTTTGATGGATATCTTAGAATTTTATTCCCTAGAATTTCACGCCTTTATGCAATGCCACAATCCCTGCGCTCATATTATGATAATCCACACTGTCGAACCCCGCGTCCAGCATCATCTGTTTCAAAGTTTCTTGATCGGGATGCATACGGATGGATTCGGCGAGATATTGATAGCTGTCGGCATCTTTCGCAATCAGTTTGCCCATGACCGGTAGCAGCTTGAAGGAATACAGGTCGTACACCCCTTCCAGTGGTTTGTAGACTTTGGAAAACTCCAATACCAGCAGCGTGCCGCCCGGTTTCAACACGCGGTACATCTCTTTCAGCGCGGCATCTTTGTGCGTCATATTGCGCAGGCCGAAAGCGACAGAAACCAGATTGAAATAGTTATCGGGGAATGGCAGCTTTTCCGCATCAGCCAGCGACACGGGCAGAATCAGGCCTTCGTTGAGCAGTCGGTCGCGTCCGACGGTCAGCATCGAAGAATTGATATCGGTCAGCCAAACTTCGCCCTCTTTACCCACGCGTTTGGCCCAGCCGCGAGACAAATCGCCCGTACCGCCGGCAATATCCAATACTTTGTCTCCTTTTTTCAAGCGTGCGGTATTAATGGTGAAATGCTTCCAAACACGGTGCAGGCCGCCGGACATCACATCGTTCATAATGTCATAGTTTTTCGCTACCGAATGGAATACTTCGGCTACTTTGCCTGCTTTTTCGTTCTCATCTACGGTACTGAAACCAAAATGGGTTTTGTGGTTGCTCATGTTGCCTGCCTTTTGAAATTTAAAATTAA
This sequence comes from Neisseria sp. HMSC055H02, assembly GCF_001813335.1. NCBI lineage: Bacteria > Pseudomonadati > Pseudomonadota > Betaproteobacteria > Neisseriales > Neisseriaceae > Neisseria > Neisseria sp. HMSC055H02. The sequence continues at coordinate 5,142 of NZ_KV812105.1, forward strand.
AATAATATGAATTCAGATATTGAATACGTCGAAGAAATCGCCAATCGCTTTCGACGCGGGAAATATATTTTTCGCCTATCCCACCTTAAAACGAGCGGCTGTTGAGTAACAGGTAACGTTGTGTGTAGCCCGCTCCGGTACCTAAAAATTTCAGTTCCATCTTTTCAGACGACCTTTTGTCAATGTCTTCCTCCGCAACCTCCGCTGCCGCAGGCATGGCCGGATTTCGGTTCGGCATTCAAATCGTCAGGAGAAGGGACACGGGACGCACCAGCCAGCTCCATACGGCGCAGGTAGTCCGTCCACAGCGCGTCGTGATCGTGTGCCAGTTTGTGCAGATAGGCCCAGTCGTACAGGCCGCTGTTGTGGCCGTCTGAAAAAGTGATTTTCAAAGCGTAATTGCCGACCGGCTCCAAATCAGCAACGGTAACGCTTGCCTTTCCGGTTTGTAAAACCTCCTGCCCTACGCCGTGTCCGCGCACTTCCGCACTGGGCGAATAAACACGCAAAAACTCTGCGGAAAGTGGTTTTTCATCGGCATCGTAACGCAGCGTCAGCAATGCTCGGTCTTTCGACAGACGGATTTCCGTCGGAATAAGGTTGTTTTCGTTCACAGTCATACTCCGGATTTTTTACGCAGCCACGCAACTCTGATGGAAAAAACGCCCCCGGCCGCAGCAAACAGCAAAATTGAATAAAGGGACAGGCGTATCAGATTTATCCTCATCTGTCCGTTTAAGCCCAAAGGCAACATCATCAGTCCTGCAAATATTAAAAACGCCGAAACCATCAAAGCGATAGAAATGAAGGCATAGCGGGTATTGGCATTGATTTTGTGATGACGGCTCATGGCTGCGCAAGGGTTGCTGAACTTGAAGTCGGATCATTCTATCAGTTTTGCAGGCTAATTTCGATAAAAGGTCGTCTGAAACGGAAACGCCTGTTTCAGACGACCTTTTGGCTTTTGCTTTATCTGGCTTACTCGATAAGCAGGACAACTGCTTTTTCTGTTTCTTCATTCGGCATTAGGCGCACGGCTGTGCCGGTTTTTCCTTTGAGGCGCACGAGGAAGCCTCCGGGTTTGCGTTCCAAAACCTCAAGCTTTGCATCACCCCGCGGACGAAATGTGATTTTCTCGCATTCGCGAAGACACCAGTGGTTTTTCCAATGGATGAAATAAATGTTATCCGGTTTGACGGCAAGCGTTTCTCCGCCATTGACGACAAAATAGGGATAATCGGGCTTTTTGGTTTTGAATGTCCATTCTGCTTTCTGTTTCTTACCGTTTTGACTGTATTCGAATACGGCGCGGTAGGCAGTGTCGTATTCGAGCGGCGATAGTGGGAAAAGCGCGAATTGTTTGTCGGTCAACTGTCCGTTTGGATCTGTGTATTTATCCAAAATTTTGGTTTTGTCGATTTCGTTTTTGCCTTGATAAAGTTTGAACGACAGCATCTTGGCTTCGCCCCCGTCGTCTGAAAATGCAATGCTGACGGGATTTCCGGTAAATTCATAACCGGGCATGGGATCGGGATGTTCGCCGTAAAAATCCGGCGCGGCAAAATTTCCCTTCGGATAAGCGATATACGCTGATTTTGTTTGATTTTTAATTTCGTCGGCGTAAACGATAGAGCCGTTAAAACAAGAATTTTTATAGAAACGGCGGCCTGCTTCCGGATAGGATCGCCCTAACGAACACCAATGATTGAATTCCCGGTTGCCTTGATTGAAAACGACGGCGGTTTTTCCGTTGCCATGCTCAACAGCTACGCCCGCCTCGTCAATATTTTGATCAAGCAAAGAAAAACGGTGGTAAATGGCTGTCATCAGGGCATCGGTTTGCTCGTGCAGGACAAGCGTGCTTTTAAATCCATCCTGATGGCGGTACTCGCCCGTGCTGATGTTTTCATGAACCCCATCGAAATAATAGCCGGCCTTGCGGGCGCGGTCGGAGGGCTTGTATCCCGTATAAAACTGATTGTTTCGATGTTTTTCGTCATGGCCGTCTTCAGGATTGATCAGCAGATATTTGGCGTGCCTGCGGGCTGAGCGTTCCAATACCGGGGAATTCGACAGGGGATTCAAACCGGCAGCAGCACGCAAAAAATTAAGGTAACCCAAGCCGCTTAAAGATTCTACGGACGAACGGTCTTGACCGGCTTGCAGGTGGATAACGTCGTCTGAAAAGAAATAGCGATTTTGCTGGTAATAAAACAGACCAAGCGCGCCCGCTAATATTACCAGCCAGATGGAGATGGATTTCATATTGTCATTTTATAGGATAAAGTGAGTTTAACGTAATGATGGAAGAACTTGGCGAATCATACAGCATAATATCCGTAAACGTCGTCTGAAAAGTACCAGCCAAGTAAAATAAATGTATTTTTATTACAGTAAAATATTGTTAAGCTTATCTGCCTGATTTATAATTCCCGTCATATTAAAAGATGAAGTTTTTGTATTTTATGGGCAAATGACTTCATCCTCTTTTTTGTCTGTTGAAAATATTGAATATTTGCTCCATCGGTATTGGTTTGACCAGCCTGAAGCTGATATTTGCTTTACATCCTCAAATTACGGAGTTTTCATGTCCACAATGTTTTTTATCCAGTTCGCCATCGTACTGGTATGCATCTTAATCGGCGCGCAGGTCGGCGGTATCGGCTTGGGCGTGCTCGGCGGTATCGGGCTGGCGGTTTTGGCCTTCGGTTTCCATCTTGAGCCGACCAGTCCGCCGATTGACGTGATGCTGATGATTATGGCGGTTGTTTCCGCCGCCGCATCGATGCAGGCAAGCGGCGGGTTGGACTACATGATTAAAATCGCCACCCGTGTTTTACACCGCAATCCGAAATACATCACTTTCATCGCGCCTATGGTGACTTATCTGTTTACCGTATTGGCAGGCACGGGGCACGTCGCTTATTCGGTATTGCCCGTCATTGCCGAAGTCAGCCGCCGCAACGGCATCCGTCCTTCCCGTCCGCTGACGATGGCGGTCATCGCGTCGCAATTCGCCATTGTTGCCAGCCCGATTGCGGCCGCGGTCGTCGCCTGTGTGACCTACCTTGAGCCGCAACACATCACGATGGCTGATGTGCTGAAAGTGACTGTTCCTTCAACTATTTTAGGTATCGGCCTTGCCTGCATATTCGTCAACAAGCTCGGCAAAGAGTTGAAAGATGACCCGCATTATCAGGCGTTGCTGAAAGACCCGGAATATGTAGAAGCCAACGAAAAAGATTCGACTGAAGTCTCCAATGCGCCTGTCAGCAAAGAGGCGAAACTTTCGGTCGGGATTTTCCTTGCCGCCGCATTGCTGGTGGTGGTCATGGGCGCCGTACCGGAGTTGCGCCCGACCTTCCAAACGGAAGAAGGCCCGAAACTGATGGGCATGGCGCACACCATCGAAATCGTCATGCTTTCCGCTGCCGCGCTGATTATCCTGCTTTGCAAACCGAATGGTAACGCGATTACCAAAGGCTCGGTGTTCCACGCGGGGATGCGCGCCGTTATCGCCGTATTCGGCGTGGCGTGGCTGGGCGATACATTGATGCACGGTCATCTGGCCGAAGTCAAAGAAACCGTATCGCATTTGGTTGAAACCGCGCCGTGGACTTTTGCGTTTGCCCTGTTCGTTTTGTCCGTCTTGGTCAACAGCCAAGGGGCGACCGTTGCAACGCTGTTCCCCATCGGTATTTCGCTGGGTATTCCCGCTCCGATTATCATCGGCACGTTTGTCGCGGTGAACGGCTACTTCTTCATTCCGAACTACGGTCCGATTATCGCGGCAATTGATTTTGACAGCACAGGCTCAACCAAAATCGGCAAATTCATTTTCAACCACAGCTTTATGATCCCCGGCCTCTTGAGCATGGCGTTCAGCTTGGTATTCGGTTTGCTGCTGGCGAATTACTTCTTTTAAGGCCGTCTGAAAAAAAAGGTCGTCTGAAAACCAAAATGCGTTTTCAGACGACCTTTGCATTAGGATTATCCGCTATAATATCACCGCATAACAAAACCCGTCTTTTACGACCCTATCCCCACGGAGCGTACAAAATGTACCACTACAAATCCGAAGCCACCCAGTTTCTCGACAAACTTATCGAAGACAATCCGCAACTGGAAACACAACGCCTAGAAAACCGCCACCTGCTTTGGGATGTCGAATTAAATCCGCAAGAGCAGGCAGAGTTTGAGGCTGCCAAAGTCGCCAAAAAACCTTACACATACTATCAAGACTGATCGTGCCGAAATGACTGTCCGCACATCCAACACCCCTGCCGGACTACAGGACTACCTCAATACCATCGGACAAGCGGAGTATCCCGTCCTTGCCGCATTGCGCGAGCGCATGCTTTCCCACCGATTGGGCAATATGGCCATTGCCCGCGAACAAGCCGCCCTGCTTTCTTGGTTGACGCAGCTTATCCGTGTCGAAAAATATTTGGAAATCGGCGTGTTTACAGGATACAGCAGCACCGCCGTCGCGCTTGCATTGCCCGAGCATGGCAAAGTTACCGCCTGCGACATCAACGTAACATTTACCGACATAGCGCGCGAAACTTGGCGGGCGGCAGGGGTGGAACACAAAATTTCGCTGTACCTGCAACCTGCCCTTTTGACTTTGGACGACCTGATAGCGCAAGGCGAAGCGGAAAGTTACGACCTGGCCCTGATAGATGCGGATAAGCCCCCTACCCCGCAATATTTTGAACGTTGCCTGAAGCTTGTGCGTAAGGGCGGCATTATCGCCATCGACAATGTTTTGCTGAATGGCCGGGTCTTGCATGAGGGCGACGAACACTCCCCGCCCAGCTTGAAAATACTGCAAACATTCAACCGCAGCCTACCCGAAGATGAACGTATCGTTCCCATTACCCTACCCGTCGGCGACGGATTGACCCTTCTATTGAAAAAATAAACCGATGAAAACAAACCTGCTTATCCGACTGCTTCCCATTGCCGTTACCGCCGCCTGTACTTCCGTTTCATCCCCGTCTTCAGACGACACTTTTTCGCTGCCGGATATTCCCGATAGCCCGCAGAAAGTATCCATCCCCTATCCCAAGCTCGACGAACAGACACAAATCGACCATTTGGGCGTACAGGTTGCACGCATTGAGCGGGAAATGGAGGCGGTAAACCTTCGTTTGCAGCAAATCGAGCAGCAAAATAAAATCCACTCCCGTCCTGCTAAGAAAACCGTGTCGCAACGCTTGGACGACCAGAAGCTCAAAAAACATTATCTGGAGAACGGCGGTACCGCGCCGACCGAAACAGATTCCCTTACCCTAAACGAAACCCGTCTTTACGAGCGTGCATCCAAATACTACCGCAGCGGGAATTATCGGGCGGCGGCAGCCATTCTGAAGGAAGCCGACGGCGGTAGCGGCAGCGATATTGCGCGCCGCAATATGTATCTATTGCTGCAAAGCCAGCAGCGCATGGGCCACTGCGAATCCGTCATCGAAATCGGCGGACGCTACGCCAACCGCTTCCGCAGCAGCCCGCAAGCCCCCGACGCGCTCTTCAGCATCGGACAATGCCAATACAAACTGCAACAGAAAGACATAGCCCGCAACACATGGCGCAAGCTGATACAGAGCTATCCCGATAGCGAAGCTGCCAAACGCGCCGCTATCAGTATCAAGCAACGATAACTTTTCAGACGATCTCCCCGCTATTCGAAGGTCGTCTGAAATCATTCATTGAATAATGTTTTATACAATAGGAGCAAATATGGCCAAAATCGGCATCATCATGGGCAGCAACAGCGACTGGCCCGTCATGCAGCAGGCAGCGCAGTTTCTCAAAGACTTCGGCGTCGAATACGAAGCCCGCGTCGTGTCCGCACACCGCACCCCCGATTTAATGTTCGAATACGCCGAAACCGCCCGCGAACGCGGCATCAAAGCCATCATCGCGGGCGCAGGCGGCGCGGCACACCTGCCCGGCATGGTTGCCGCCAAAACCACCGTCCCCGTATTGGGCGTTCCCGTACCCAGCAAATACCTGCGAGGCGAAGACTCCCTGCTCTCCATCGTGCAAATGCCCAAAGGCGTTCCCGTTGCCACTTTTGCCATCGGCGAGGCAGGTGCCGCCAACGCAGCCCTGTTCGCCATCTCACTGCTTGCTAACGAAAACCCCGAGCTGGCGCAAAAGCTTGCCGAATTCCGCGCCAAGCAGGAGCAAACCGTTTTAGATATGGAGCTGCCTGAAGCCTGATATAAAAAAGGTCGTCTGAAAACAGATTTCCGTTTTTCAGACGACCTTTTTGCCTGATTTCAAAGAAACCTTCAAAATCGTTTAAAATCCATACCCTTTCATCTTTCTCAATCTGCCTTATGAACATCTTATCCGTAGAAAACGCTTCCTTTGCCGTCGGCCATGTCGCCCTGCTCGACAAAACTTCCTTCCAACTCGACAGCGGCGAAAAAATCGGCTTAATCGGCCGCAACGGCGCGGGTAAGTCTTCGTTCCTGAAAATCCTCGCCGGCGTGCAAAAGCTCGACGACGGGCAGATCATCGTTCAAAACAACCTCAAAATCGTTTATGTGCCGCAGGAATCGTTTTTTGATAAGGAAGCCAACGTATTCGACACCGTTGCCGAAGGTTTAGGCGAAATTCGCGATTTGCTGCGCCGTTACCACCGCGTCAGCCATGAGTTGGAAAATGGTTCAAGTGAAACCTTATTGAAAGAACTCAACGAATTACAGCTTGAAATCGAAGCGAAGGACGGTTGGAAGCTGGATGCGGCGGTGAAGCAGACTTTGGGCGAACTCGGTTTGCCGGAAAATGAAAAAATCGGCAACCTCTCCGGTGGGCAGAAAAAGCGCGTCGCCCTGGCGCAGGCTTGGGTGCAGAAGCCCGACGTATTGCTGCTGGATGAGCCGACCAACCATTTGGACATCGACGCGATTATCTGGCTGGAAAATCTGCTCAAAGCGTTTGAAGGCAGCTTGGTCGTGATTACCCACGACCGCCGTTTTTTGGACAACATTGCTACGCGCATCGTCGAACTCGACCGCGGCATTCTGCGCTCCTATCCCGGCTCGTTCTCCAAATACAGCGAGAAAAAAGCGCAAGAGTTGGCAGTCGAGGCGGAACATAACCGCCTCTTTGACAAATTCCACGCGCAGGAAGAAGCGTGGATACGCAAAGGCATCGAAGCGCGCCGTACCCGCAACGAAGGCCGCGTGCGCCGTTTGGAAGAACTGCGCCGCCAGCGTGCCGAACGCCGCAACGTACAAGGACAGGTCAACTTCAAGCTCGACAGCGGCGAGAAGAGCGGCAAAATCATCGCCGAACTGGAACACGCTTCGTTTGCCTATGGCGACAAAGTCATCATGGACAAATTCTCCGCCATCTTGCAGCGCGGCGATAAAATCGGCTTAATCGGCCCAAACGGCATCGGCAAAACCACCTTCCTTAAGCTGATTTTAGGAGAATTGCAGCCGACCTACGGCAGAATCCGCATCGGCAGCAAGCAGGAAGTCGCCTATTTTGACCAGTTCCGCAGCGCGTTGAACGAAAACGACACTGTGTTTTACACGCTCGGCCAAGGCAACGATTACGTCGAAGTCGGCTGCAAGAAAAAACACGTCATGAGCTATCTGGAAGATTTCCTGTTCCACCCTGCCCGCGCGCAAAGCCCCGTCTCATCGCTCTCCGGCGGCGAACGCAACCGCCTTCTGCTGGCAAAACTCTTTACCCGCCCCGCGAATATCCTGGTCTTGGACGAACCGACCAACGACTTGGATATCGACACCCAAGAACTGCTCGAAGACTTGCTGCGCGATTACCAAGGCACGGTATTCCTCGTCTCGCACGACCGTATGTTCCTTGATAACGTGATTACCCAAAGCATTGTTTTCGAAGGACAAAGTCGTCTGAAAGAATACATCGGCGGCTATCAGGACTACATCGATGCAAAATCACGCGAAGAGAAAATTCAGACGACCTCCGCGCCGAAAACAACCGCAGAACCGGGAAAAGCCAAACCCAAAGCCAACCGCACGATCAAACTTTCCTACAAAGAACAGCGCGAACTCGACACCCTGCCCGACGAAATCGCCGCCTTGGAAACCGAACAGGCGGCAATCAACGTGCAGCTTTCCGATCCTGAAATCTTCAAAGATTATGAGAAAGCCGGCACATTGCAAAACCGTGCCGAAGAAATCGAAACACTGCTCTTGGAAAAATTGGAACGCTGGGAGCTTTTAGAGGCGAAGCAGAACGGTGAAGCAATCTGATTTTTAGGGCATTATTCAAACAATAGAAAAAGGTCGTCTGAAACTTTCAGACGACCTTTTTACACTTTACCTTAGCGGTGATAGTTCGGCGCTTCTTTGGTAATTTGAACATCGTGAACGTGGGATTCGCTCATACCGGCGGAGGTGATTTCTACAAATTCAGCTTTTTCGTGCATTTCTTCGATATTGGCGCAGCCCAAATAGCCCATGCTGGAACGCAGGCCGCCGGTCAGTTGGTGGATGATGTTCACAATCGGACCTTTGTAGGGAACGCGGCCTTCAATGCCTTCGGGGACGTATTTGTCGGTGCTGTCGGTTTTATCTTGGAAGTAGCGGTCGGCAGAACCTTGGCTCATTGCACCCAGAGAACCCATACCGCGGTAGGATTTGTACGAACGACCTTGGTAGAGTTCGATTTCGCCCGGTGCTTCTTCCGTACCGGCAAACATTCCGCCGAGCATGACGCTGTATGCGCCTGCTGCCAGAGCTTTGGCGATGTCGCCGGAGAAGCGGATGCCGCCGTCGGCAATCAGCGGAACGCCGGTGCCTTTGAGGGCTTCGGCAACGTTGTGAATGGCGGTCAGTTGCGGCACGCCTACGCCCGCAACGATACGGGTGGTACAAATCGAACCCGGTCCGATACCGACTTTGACGGCGTCTGCTCCTGCTGCGACCAAATCCAAAGCGGCTTTGGCGGTTGCGATATTGCCGCCGATGACTTGTATGTGCGGATAGGTTTCTTTCACCCATTTCACGCGCTCGATAACGCCTTGGCTATGGCCGTGTGCAGTATCGACGACGATGACGTCGACTCCTGCTCCGACCAAGGCTTTTACGCGCTCTTCGGTGTCGCCGCCGGTGCCGACAGCCGCGCCTACGCGCAAACGGCCTTCGGAGTCTTTGTTGGCATTCGGAAACTCGGTGGTTTTCAAAATATCTTTTACGGTAATCAAGCCTTTAAGTTCGTCTTTTTCGTTCAAGACCAAAACGCGCTCGACTTTATGTTCGTGCATCAGTTCGCGCGCTTCGTCGATGCTTGTGCCTTCGGGGACGGTAACCAAGCGTTCGCGCGGGGTCATGATGGCGGAAACGGGCAGGTCGAGGCGGTTTTCAAAACGCAGGTCGCGGTTGGTAACGATACCTACTACTTTGCCGTTTTCGACGACGGGCAGGCCGGACATTTTGCGTTTGCGTTGCGCGCGCATTTCCAATACTTCGCGGATGAGCGTCGTCGGGGCAACCGTTACCGGGTCTTTCACTACGCCGCTCTCGTGGCGTTTCACTTTGGAAACGGCACGCGCCTGCATTTCAGGCGTCATGTTTTTATGGATAATGCCGATACCGCCTTCTTGCGCCATGGAAATGGCGAGGCGTGCTTCGGTAACGGTGTCCATTGCGGCGGAAAGTAAGGGGAGGTTGAGCGTGATTTCGCGGGTGAGCTTAGTTTGAAGTTTAACGTCTCGTGGCAGCACGGTTGAATGTGCAGGAACCAACAAAACATCGTCGAAAGTATAGGCTTTTTCTACGATACGCATGATGCTCAGTCTTTCAGTTTGTGCAAGATGCACGGCATTATAGCATTTAAATGCCAACCTTGACAAAATTTTGCAGGGCCTTTGTTATTTTTTTACACGATAATAAATGCGCGGAAATTTTGATACCGATTTTGCTTTTTCAACAAAGTTGCCCATATACCTGTTCCCAAATATCCTGTTTATTTCCTAGAAAATGGAGAGAAAGGACAAGCCATTCTCGGCGTAAGGGCTTTAAATAGTCACTCAAACATGGTTCGCATTATTGAAAGCAGCGGCTATCACAGATTAGACAATGCTGCTCTCCAAGCCCTTAAAAAATCCTCATTTATCTCAAAATTCGAAAAGATATTGAATATTATCGGTTGGTTAAATGCTCATTCGAATCGTTTTTCAGACGACCTTCCTGCCTAAAACAAAGCATTCTCAGCAAGCTCCCCTGCCCTGAAACCACAAAAACTGTTAAAATGCGAGGCTGCTTGAGCAGATATTATTTTTTGTGCAAAACCGATGTTGACGTGAAACAAACTTAAAGTCGGTTTCATCGTAATTCCAATACCACCATCGGTATAATCGCCGTGGATGTGCTTTCAGCGACACTTACAGGTCGTCTGAAATGTAACAAAGCTACTTTTCTTTTTCATCCTCATTTGGAGAATATTTATGAGCGCAATCGTTGATATTTTTGCCCGCGAGATTTTGGATTCACGCGGCAACCCCACCGTAGAATGCGATGTATTGCTGGAGTCAGGCGTAATGGGCCGTGCCGCCGTACCGAGCGGTGCGTCTACCGGTCAAAAAGAGGCTTTGGAACTTCGCGACGGCGACAAATCCCGCTACTCGGGCAAAGGCGTATTGAAAGCAGTTGAACACGTCAACAACCAAATTGCCCAAGCCCTGATCGGTATCGATGCCAACGAACAGTCCTACATCGACAAAATCATGATCGAGCTGGACGGCACTGAAAACAAAGGCAATTTAGGTGCGAATGCTACTTTGGCAGTTTCTATGGCTGTTGCCCGCGCGGCTGCCGAAGATTCAGGTCTGCCGCTTTACCGTTACTTGGGCGGTGCCGGTCCTATGGCTCTGCCCGTGCCGATGATGAACGTCATCAACGGCGGCGAACACGCCAATAACAGCCTGAACATTCAAGAATTTATGATTATGCCTGTCGGCGCAAAATCCTTCCGCGAAGCCCTGCGCTGCGGTGCCGAAATTTTCCACGCGCTGAAAAAACTGTGCGACGGTAAAGGCTTCCCGACTACTGTCGGCGATGAAGGCGGTTTCGCACCTAACCTGAACAGCCATAAAGAAGCCCTGCAACTGATGGTTGAAGCAACCGAAGCTGCTGGTTACAAAGCAGGTGATGATGTCTTGTTTGCTTTGGACTGCGCATCCAGCGAATTCTACAAAGACGGTAAATACCACTTGGAAGCCGAAGGTCGTTCTTACACCAGCGCTGAATTTGCCGAATACCTTGAAGGCTTGGTTAACGAATTCCCGATTATCTCCATCGAAGACGGTATGGATGAAAACGACTGGGACGGCTGGAAACTTCTCACCGAAAAACTCGGCAACAAAGTACAACTGGTTGGCGACGACTTGTTCGTAACCAATCCGAAAATCCTTGCCGAAGGCATCGAAAAAGGCGTGGCAAACGCATTGCTGGTCAAAGTCAACCAAATCGGTACTTTGAGCGAAACCTTGCAAGCAGTTGACTTGGCAAAACGCAGCCGTTACGCCAGCGTAATGAGCCACCGTTCGGGCGAAACTGAAGACAGCACCATTGCCGACTTGGCAGTCGCTACCAACTGTATGCAGATCAAAACCGGTTCATTGAGCCGATCCGACCGCATGGCGAAATACAACCAACTGCTGCGCATCGAGGAAGAATTGGCAGAAGCTGCCTACTACCCCGGCAAAGCCGCATTCTATCAACTGGGCAAATAAGAAAAGGTATTGATGTATGAAGTGGGTAACTGTTGTTTTATCCATCGCGCTTGCTTACTGCCAATACAGCCTTTGGTTTGGAAAAGGCAGTATCGGGCATACGGAAGAATTGCAGGAACAACTTTCCGTGCAGGAGGAGAAAAACCAGACGCTCACTTTGCGCAACCAGTTCCTTGCTGCGGAAGTCGATGATTTGGCGAACGGTCAAGAAGCAATTTCTGAAATTGCCCGTGTGGAATTGGGTTACGTCCAAGACGGCGAAACCTATTACCGTTTTATCGAACGCAGCCGTTAATTGCCCTGATGGGAATAAAAGGTCGTCTGAAAAATTTCAGACGACCTTCTTTTATCTGTAGCTTGGACTTTCCCCGCGAAAACAACTTGGTTTTATAAAAATATTCAGAGTTTGCTGCTACTTCAAACTTTCATATTCCTACCTATGCGGAAATGACGGTATTAATGAGAGTATCTTAATTTTAAATTGTACAAAAAATGAAATGTCCTCAAATAGTGAAATCAACTAAAAATAGAAATAAGAATTGATTGCATTTGACTTTTGAACTAATATAACGCCATTCTTCCTACCTCGTCTGAAGCTTGCCATGCGTTACCACTTTCCGATTTCTGTCGATATGTTTGACTTTCTGACCACAGGCCGATTTGATTATCTGGAAATCGGACAAACTGCAGAAATGATTTTACAAATGTTCCCCGCTCCCGAATGCGTTCCTAAAGGGCTTTTAGTGAAAAAGGGATGGAATATCTGGCTTTATGGCAATATTGAACTGCATTTTTCAGACGACCGCCTTACTCAAATCCGTGCTGATTTCCAACCCGGAGAGCCATTAAACGGAGGACGCTGGTTAAGTCTTAATCCCTGGTTCTTCAATCATGCAGACAAACTTGATTTGTATTCGACTATTGCAAAACTGGTACAGCACCGCATCGACTTTATCAAAATAGATACACCTTCCGCACTGATTTTGCGCTTGCAAAGCGGTGTGGAACTGATGTTTGAGAAATTCAGCGGACAGCGGTTATTTGCATTTTGCAAACAGAAAACCACGCTTCCTCAATGGGCGCATGAGCCGGTATAAATTTATGGCGTATTGAACCCATCTGTCTCAAACCCTCCTCCGTTTCATCGTGGCAAAAAGGTCGTCTGAAATCGATTTTCAGACGACCTTTTTGTTAGGCAACGCGGTATCAAAGTTTCTTCATATAGCGGATTAACTTTAAACCAGTACGGCATTGCCTCGCCTTGTCCTGATTTAAATTTAATCC
>NZ_KV812105.1:18262-27588 GCF_001813335.1 Neisseria sp. HMSC055H02
TGTCCTGATTTAAATTTAATCCACTATACCCGCTATTGATTTGGCTTTAGCATCAGCCTCTTTTCGCTAGACGGCTTGGTTTCGAGCCGAAAGAATCGTTGGCTTTACGTTTGCCTTTGAAGCCTTCGCCGCCTTTCTTAAATCCTTCTTTTTTGAAACCTTCGCCGCGCGATTTGCCGCCGAAGCCTTCTTTACCCGGTTTCTTATCGCCGCGCCAGCCGCCGGATTTACGATCGCCCCAGCCGCCTTTGCCTTTCGGCTTGCCGCCTGCGGATTTGCGCTTGCGGGTCGGTTCCATGCCTTCGACGGTCAGCTCAGGCAATTTACGGCCGATGTATTTTTCGATTTTGTGTACTTTGACGTATTCGTTCACTTCGGCGAAGGTAATCGCAATACCCGTGCGCCCTGCCCGTCCGGTACGGCCGATGCGGTGAACGTAGTCTTCCGCCTGTTTCGGCAGGTCGTAGTTGATGACGTGGGTAATGGTCGGCACGTCGATACCGCGGGCGGCAACGTCGGTGGCAACCAAAATTTTGCAGCGGCCTTTGCGCAAATCCATCAGCGTGCGGTTGCGCCAGCCTTGCGGCATGTCGCCGTGCAGGCAGTTGGCGGCGAAACCTTTTTCGTACAAATCGTCGGCGATGACTTCGGTCATGGCTTTGGTGGACGTGAAAATCACGCATTGGTCGATGTTGGCGTCGCGCAGGATGTGGTCGAGCAGGCGGTTTTTGTGGCGCATATCGTCGCAATACAGCAGTTGCTCTTCGATTTTGCCTTGGTCGTCCACGCGCTCGACTTCGATGATTTCAGGGTTTTTCGTCAGTTTGCGCGCCAGCTTACCGACCGCGCCGTCCCAAGTGGCGGAGAACAATAAAGTCTGACGGTCAGTCGGGGTGGCTTCGACGATGGTTTCGATGTCGTCGATAAAGCCCATGTCCAGCATACGGTCGGCTTCGTCCAAAATCAGCACTTCCAAGCGGGCGAAGTCGACTTTGCCGCTTTGCATCAAGTCCATCAGACGGCCCGGCGTGGCGACAATCAGGTCAACCGGTTTGCTCAGGGCGCGGGTTTGGTAGCCGAAAGATGCGCCACCGACGATGCTGACGGTGCGGAACCAACGCATATTTTTGGCGTACGCCAGCGCGTTTTTCTCGACTTGCGCCGCCAATTCGCGGGTCGGCGTCAACACCAACGCGCGTGGGCCTTTGCCCGGTTTTTCGCTGCGTTTGGTCAGCCGCTGCAACGTCGGCAGCAGGAAGGCGGCGGTTTTGCCGGAGCCGGTTTGCGCCGAAGCCATGATGTCGCGGCCTTCCAAAGCAAACGGAATGGCTTGCGCCTGAATCGGCGTCGGGCTTTCGTAACCCTCGCTGCGCACGGCGGACAAGATGTTTTTATCAAGGTTCAAATCGGCAAATTTAATAGACATGGCTATCCTAAAGAGACAACAACGCGCACGTCTGAACGGTTTTCAGACGACCTGAAGCAAAGGAAAGTAACGATACGGGAAATGTGAAGTTACAGGGTTGTCGCAAGCATCTTGCTTGTGGTTAACATCGACGACAACCTGCATAGAAAGGCTTGGCAAATCAGCAAGCAATAAAAGAAACGCGCCCGAAACAGCGGTTTAGGTTGGAAGACGATGGCTTCGTATAAAAAGGCGAACGGCGGATAATATAGATTTTATGGACAACGGTCAAGCAAAAAGGCATCAAGTGCGTTAAAATCCAAACCCTTCCCAATCCTCATTCAGGCCGTCTGAAACCATGACCGACATCACACCCTTCGCCAACCGCATGGGCAAAAACATCAAACACCTCATGAAATGGGCGAAACGCAACGGCATCGAAGCCTGGCGTATTTACGACCGCGACATCCCCCAATTCCCCTTTGCCGTCGATGTTTACGGCGACCAAATCCACCTTCAGGAATACGATACCGGCTGGCTGATGCAGCCCGAAGAATACGAAGCGTGGCTTGCCGAAGTATTGGAAGCCGTCGCCTTCGTTACCGGTTTTGCGCCCGAACAAATCCACCTCAAACGCCGCGAACGCCAAAAAGGCTTGCAGCAATACGAGAAAACCGGCAAAACCGGCGACGATTTCATCATCACTGAAAACGGCCGCAAGTTTTGGGTCAACCTTGACAAATACCTCGACACCGGCCTCTTTCTCGACCACCGCAACACGCGCAAAAAAGTCGGCGAAACCGCAGCGGGCAAACGCTTCCTCAACCTGTTTTCCTACACCGGCAGCTTCACCGTCTATGCAGCCACCGGCGGCGCAGCATCCAGTGAAACCGTCGATTTGTCAAACACTTATCTCGATTGGGCGAAACGCAATTTCGAACTCAACGGCATCAGCCCCGAACAACACAAAATCATCCGCGCCGACGTGTTCCAATACCTGCAAAACGCCGCCGCCGAAGGCAAACAGTTCGACCTCATCGTCATGGATCCGCCCAGCTTCTCCAACAGCAAAAAGATGCTCGACATCCTCGACATCCAGTGCGACCACAAAAAGTTGATTGACGGCGCGATGAACCTGCTCGCTTCAGACGGTCTTTTGTACTTCTCCAACAACTTGCGCAGCTTCGTCTTGGACGATTCGGTATCGGAACAATACGCCGTCAAAGACATTTCCAAACAATCCGTTCCCGACGATTTCCGCAACAAGAAAATCCATCAGTGTTGGGAAATCAGACATAAATAACCGCCCTCTTCCAATTATTTTGAACTGATTACACACCATGTCCAAACCGCTCATCATCCATTGGCTTGCCGTCTGCCTGATACCCTTGGCGACGCTTGCTGTTTTCGCCGTCAATCCGCCTGAAGACGCGGCGCAACACTTAATCAACGGCATCATCCTTGCCTGCGAAGCGACGTTTCTGTTCAAATTCGTCCTTTTCGACACCATCAAGCATCATATTAAGCAAGAGTTTGATTTGAAACGTCAAACCATGCTGCTGTTTATTCCAATCGTTTTGCTGATTGTGTATTTGTTCCACTATTTCGGCGCGTTTTAGTTTTGAAAAGGTCGTCTGAAACCGATTTCAGACGACCTCGAGTCTTTTATGAATACACACGCTTTTCCTGTTTGTTGGATTTTTTGCAACGTCATCGACAATTTCGGCGACATCGGCGTTTCCCTGCGGCTTGCCCGTGTTTTGCACCGTGAACTTGGTTGGCAGGTGCATTTGTGGACGGACGATGTGTCTGCTTTGCGTGCGCTTTGTCCCGATTTGCCCGACGTTCCCTGCGTTCATCAGGATATTTATGTCCGCACTTGGCATGCTGAAGTGGCGGATATTAATAATGCGCCTGTTCCCGATATTGTCATCGAAACTTTCGCCTGTGATCTGCCTGAAAATGTGTTGCACATCATCCGCCAACACAAGCCGCTTTGGCTGAATTGGGAGTATTTGAGCGCGGAGGAAAGCAATGAAAGGCTGCATCTGATGCCTTCGCCGCAGGAGGGTGTTCAAAAATATTTTTGGTTTATGGGTTTCAGCGAAAAAAGCGGCGGGCTGATACGCGAACGCGATTACCGTGATGCCGTCCGTTTTGATAGCGAAGCCTTGCGAGAGCGGCTGATGCTTCCAGAAAAAAATGCCCCCGAATGGCTGCTTTTCGGCTACCGGAGCGATGTTTGGGCAAAATGGCTGGACATGTGGCAACAGGCAGACAGCCCGCTGACCCTGCTGCTGGCGGGGACGCAAATCATCGACAGCCTCAAACAAAGCGGCGTCATTCCGCAAAACGCCCTGCAAAACGACGGCGATGTTTTTCAGACGACCTCAGTCCGCCTCGTCAAAATCCCTTTCGTGCCGCAACAGGATTTCGACAAACTGCTGCACCTCGCCGACTGCGCCGTGATACGCGGCGAAGACAGTTTCGTCCGCGCCCAGCTTGCCGGCAAACCCTTCTTTTGGCACATCTACCCGCAAGACGAGCATGTCCATCTCGACAAACTCCACGCCTTTTGGGATAAGGCACACGGCTTCTACACGCCCGAAACTGCCTCGGCACACCGCCGCCTTTCAGACGACCTCAACGGCGGAGAGGCATTATCCGCCACGCAGCGCCTCGAATGTTGGCAAATCCTGCAACAACACCAAAACGACTGGCTGCAAGGCGCGGAGGACTGGAGCCGTTATCTTTTCGAGCAGCCTTCCGCCCCCGAAAAACTCGCCGCCTTTATTTCAAAGCTTAAAAAAATACGCTAAAATAGCGCGTTTATTTACAACCGATTTGATTGGACAATACATGAAAACAGCACAAGAACTGCGCGCCGGCAACGTATTCATGGTCGGCAACGATCCTATGGTCGTTCAAAAAACCGAATACATCAAAGGCGGCCGCTCTTCCGCCAAAGTCAGCATGAAACTGAAAAACCTGCTGACCGGTGCCGCTTCCGAAACCATTTACAAAGCCGACGACAAATTCGACGTCGTCATCCTGTCCCGCAAAAACTGTACTTACAGCTACTTTGCCGACCCTATGTACGTCTTCATGGACGAAGAATTCAACCAATACGAAATCGAAGCCGACAACATCGGCGACGCGTTGAAATTCATCGTTGACGGCATGGAAGACCAATGCGAAGTAACCTTCTACGAAGGCAACCCCATTTCTGTCGAACTGCCTACCATCATCGTGCGCGAAGTCGAATACACCGAGCCTGCCGTTAAAGGCGATACTTCCGGCAAAGTGATGAAAACCGCGCGTCTGGTCGGCGGTACTGAAATCCAAGTGATGTCTTACATCGAAAACGGCGACAAAGTCGAAATCGATACCCGTACCGGCGAATTCCGCAAACGCGCTTAAGCATCAGCTGCGGTTCAAGATAAAAGGTCGTCTGAAAAGTTTTCAGACGACCTTTTATCTATTTTTACAACCATCGTTCTGCAAGTTGCCCGGATTTGCCGCATTGCCCCGCAAAACGCCCTTTCCAAGCCGTTTTTATGCTAAAATTCGAGCTAATTTTTGCCATACGAAATAAAGAAAACCATGACCGACGCAACTATACGCAACGACCATAAATTCGCACTCGAAACCCTGCCCGTCAGCCTTGAAGACGAAATGCGCAAAAGCTATCTCGATTACGCCATGAGCGTGATTGTCGGCCGCGCGCTGCCCGATGTGCGCGACGGTTTGAAGCCGGTGCACCGCCGCGTGCTTTACGCCATGCACGAGCTGAAAAACAACTGGAATGCCGCCTACAAAAAATCGGCGCGTATCGTCGGCGACGTCATCGGTAAATACCATCCGCACGGCGATTCTGCGGTTTACGACACCATCGTGCGCATGGCGCAGGATTTTTCGATGCGTTACGTCTTAATCGACGGTCAGGGCAACTTCGGTTCGGTTGACGGCGACGGTGCCGCGGCCATGCGTTATACCGAAATCCGCATGGCGAAAATCGCCCACGAAATGCTGGCGGACATCGAAGAAGAAACCGTCAATTTCGGTCCGAACTACGACGGCAGCGAGCACGAACCGCTGGTGTTACCGACCCGCTTCCCCGCGCTGTTGGTCAACGGCTCGTCCGGTATCGCCGTCGGTATGGCGACCAACATCCCACCGCACAACCTCACCGACACCATCAATGCCTGTCTGCGTCTTTTGGACGAACCCGAAACCGAAATCGACGAATTAATCAATATCCTGCAAGCCCCCGATTTCCCGACCGGCGCAACCATCTACGGCTTGAGCGGCGTGCGCGAAGGCTATAAAACCGGCCGCGGCCGCGTCGTCATGCGCGGTAAAACCCATATCGAACCGATAGGCAAAAACGGCGAACGCGAAGCCATCATCATCGACGAAATCCCGTATCAGGTGAACAAAGCCAAGCTGGTGGAAAAAATCGGCGAGTTGGTGCGCGAAAAAACGTTGGAAGGCGTATCCGACCTGCGCGACGAATCCGACAAATCCGGTATGCGCGTCGTTATCGAATTGAAACGCAACGAAAACGCCGAAGTCGTTTTAAACCAACTCTATAAACTCACCCAGCTTCAAGACAGCTTCGGTATCAACATGGTTGCTTTGGTTGACGGTCAGCCGCGCCTGTTGAACCTGAAACAGATTTTGGCGGAATTCCTGCGCCACCGTCGCGAAGTCGTTACCCGCCGCACCCTGTTCCGCCTGAAAAAAGCGCGTCATGAAGGCCATATCGCTGAAGGTAAAGCCGTCGCCCTGTCAAATATCGACGAGATGATTCGCCTCATCAAAGAATCTGCCGACGCGCCTGAAGCCAAAGAAAAACTGCTGTCCCGTGCATGGCGCAGCGGTTTGGTGGAAGACATGCTGAGCCGTACCGACCTCGACCTGCGCATGGCGCGTCCCGAAGGTCTGCCCGCCAATCTCGGCTTGCAGGAACAAGGCTATTATCTGAGCGAAATCCAAGCCGACGCCATCCTGCGCATGAGCCTGCGCAACCTGACCGGCCTCGACCAAGAAGAAATCGTCGGCGACTACAAAAACA
The DNA here is from genome assembly GCF_001813335.1 of Neisseria sp. HMSC055H02. Classification (NCBI taxonomy): domain Bacteria; kingdom Pseudomonadati; phylum Pseudomonadota; class Betaproteobacteria; order Neisseriales; family Neisseriaceae; genus Neisseria; species Neisseria sp. HMSC055H02. The sequence goes on from NZ_KV812105.1 coordinate 24,745, forward strand.
TCATGGCAAAAATCATCGACTTTTTGGACATTTTGGCGAAGCCTGAACGCATCACCCAAATCATCCGCGAAGAGTTGGAAGAAACCAAAACCAATTTCGGCGACGAACGCCGCAGCGAAATCAACCCGTTCGGCGGCGACATTGCCGATGAAGACCTGATTCCGCAACGCGAAATGGTCGTTACCCTGACTCACGGCGGCTATATCAAAACCCAGCCGACCACCGACTATCAGGCGCAGCGTCGCGGCGGGCGCGGCAAACAGGCGGCGGCCACCAAAGACGAAGACTTCATCGAAACCCTGTTCGTTGCGAACACGCATGACTATTTGATGTGTTTCACCAATCTCGGCAAGTGCCACTGGATTAAAGTTTACAAACTACCCGAAGGCGGACGCAACAGCCGCGGCCGTCCGATTAACAACGTCATCCAGTTGGAAGAAGGCGAAAAAGTCAGTGCCATCCTCGCTGTGCGCGAGTTCCCCGAAGACCAATACGTCTTCTTCGCCACCGCGCAAGGCATGGTGAAAAAAGTCCAGCTTTCCGCCTTCAAAAACGTCCGCAGCCAAGGCATCAAAGCCATCGCGCTCAAAGAAGGCGACTACCTCGTCGGCGCCGCCCAAACCAGCGGCTCGGACGACATCATGCTGTTCTCCAACTTGGGCAAAGCCATCCGTTTCAACGAATACTGGGAAAAATCCGGTAACGACGAAGCAGAAGATGCCGACATCGAAACCGAAATTTCAGACGACCTCGAAGACGAAACCGCCGACAACGAAAACGCCCTGCCAAGCGGCAAACACGGCGTGCGTCCGTCCGGTCGCGGCAGCGGTGGCCTGCGCGGTATGCGCCTGCCTGCCGACGGCAAAATCGTCAGCCTGATTACCTTTGCCCCCGAAGCCGCACAAAGCGATTTGCAAGTGCTAACCGCCACCGCCAACGGTTACGGCAAACGTACCCCGATTGCCGATTACAGCCGCAAAAACAAAGGCGGACAAGGCAATATCGCCATCAACACCGGCGAGCGCAACGGCGATTTGGTCGCCGCAACCTTGGTTGGCGAAACCGACGACCTGATGCTGATTACCAGCGGCGGCGTCCTCATCCGCACCAAAGTCGAACAAATCCGCGAAACCGGCCGCGCCGCAGCAGGCGTGCGCCTGATTAATCTGGACGAAGGCGAGCAACTGGTCAGCCTCGAGCGGGTAGCGGAAGAGCCGGAAGACGCGTCAGCTTCAGATGAAGAAAACACTACCGAGTCAAACGTAACGACAGAAGACAATACACCGCAATAAAGCAAGAAACAGGCCGTCTGAAAAACAATCTACGTTTTTTCAGACGGCCTCTATTTATTAACGTTTAATTCACTACAAGGATATTCATATGAAACGGGAAACTATCGCCCTGCACGCAGGCTATCAATCCGATCCGACCACCAAATCCGCTGCCGTCCCGATTTACCAAACCACTTCCTACACTTTCGACAACACGCAGCATGGCGCAGACCTGTTTAACCTTGATGTAGCGGGCAATATCTACACCCGTATGATGAATCCGACCACTGCCGTTTTGGAAGAACGCGTTGCCCGTTTGGAAGGAGGTATCGCCGCATTGGCTGTTGCCAGCGGTATGGCGGCAATTACCTATGCCGTTCAAACATTGGTTGAAGCAGGCGACAACATCATCGCAACCAAAACCCTCTACGGCGGCACATACAATTTCTTTGCCCACAGCCTGCCACGCCAAGGCATAGAAGTGCGCTTTATCGATCCTGCCAAACCCGAAGAAATCGCCGCCAATACCGACAGCCGGACCAAACTGGTGTATTGCGAATCCATCGGCAATCCCGCCATCAATGTCGTCGATATTCAGGCATTTGCCCAAGCCGCACACGCTCAAGGACTGCCACTGATGGTGGACAACACCGTCGCTACGCCCACGCTGTTCCGTCCCATCGAACACGGCGCCGACATCGTTATCCAATCCTTGACTAAATACATCGGCGGGCACGGCACAACGATTGGCGGTGCCATTATCGACGGCGGCAAATTCCAATGGGCAGGTAATCCGCGTTTTGACCGAACCTTCAACCAACCGGACCCGTCCTACCACGGAGTAAACTACTGCGAGCATTTTGGTGCGGCCGCATACATCGCCCGCGCCCGCGTCGTCCCGCTGCGCAATACCGGTGCCGCCCTATCGCCGCACAGCGCGTTTTTACTGCTGCAAGGTTTGGAAACCCTCGCCCTGCGCATGGAGCGTCATTGTGAAAACGCCTTGAAAGTAGCCGAATTCTTAAAGAAACACCCGCAGGTCGAATGGGTAAACTATCCTGCCTTGCCTGACAGCCCTTACAAAAACTTAATCGACCGCGACTACGGCGGCAAAGCCTCCGGTTTGCTGAGTTTCGGCATTAAAGGCGGACGCGAAGCGGGTACAAAATTCATCGACGCACTGCAACTCTTCCTGCGCTTAGTGAATATCGGCGATGCCAAATCGCTTGCCACCCATCCCGCCACCACTACCCACCGCCAGCTTGACGATACCGAACTTGCCGCAGCGGGTGTCAGTCCCGATATGGTACGCCTGAGCGTGGGCATCGAGCATATCGATGATTTGCTTGCCGACTTGGCGCAGGCATTGGAAGCGGCACGGGTATAGGTAAATAACCACCGTACTCAGATGAAAAAAGCCTCTGCTTAAAAAGGTCGTCTGAAAATCATTTCTCCGTTTAGGAAAATACTTGTCTTCAGACGACCTTTTTTTCAATTCCAATGTTATGCTCCAATACCAAGCATTTTGGTATCGTATACACAGAATATAGTGGATTAAATTTAAATCAGGACA
>NZ_KV812105.1:27688-34444 GCF_001813335.1 Neisseria sp. HMSC055H02
TACTGGTTTAAAGTTAATCCACTATAAAATTACCTGATGATAAGACAGAACAATATTGTCCGTCTCGGCAAGTCGGACAACAAATCCAACAACGCTTCGGCAATAGCGAAAAATATAGCCGATTTAAACGGTGAAGATTGGGAACCAATCTAAAGCGCAAGAGCAAAATTATCTCTGTATCCTGTTATTCCTTAACTCATTCTCCTTTTACCATGCCTGCCAACGCCCCCATTCCAGCCTTCGATCCTTTAAGCATCCCCATAGCAGGTACCAATCTGATTGAAGCTTCTGCCGGCACGGGCAAAACCTACGGCATTGCGGCTTTGTTCACGCGTTTGGTCGTGCTTGAGCAGATGCCTGTCGAAAGCATTTTGACCGTTACTTTTACCAAGGCGGCAACGGCGGAATTGAAAACCCGTTTGCGCGCACGTTTGGACGAAGTATTGCAGGCTTTGGAGAGCGTAGAGGATACGGACAATCTTTCAGACGACCTTGAAGCATATTGCCGAGACAATCATCCGGGTGATGTGTTTCTGACCGGCTTGCTCAAACAGGCGTTGGCTCAAGAAAGTAGGGCGCGGCTGATTGTCCGCCTCAAAGCCGCCATCGGACAATTCGACAACGCCGCGATTTATACCATTCACGGCTTCTGCCAACGCATTTTGCGCGATTATGCATTTTTGTGCCATGCGCCTATGGATGTCGAGTTGACTGAAGACAACCGCGACCGCCTGCTGATTCCCGCTCAAGATTTTTGGCGCGACCGCATCGTCAACCATCCCGTTTTGGCGAAGCTGGTATTTCAACGCCGCCAAACGCCGCAAACCATGCTGGCGGCAATACAAAAGTTCGTCAGCCGTCCGTATTTGGTTTTCAGACGACCCGAAGCAGACTTAGTCGCCGCGCAGGAAAACTTTCGGAAAACATGGGAAAAAGTGCGTTCCAAACTGGATGCTTTGGAAGAAACATTCTGGCGCATCCGTCCGATATTAGATGGCAACTCATATCGTGAGAAAACATTCAAAACCGTCTTTCTCGAACTCCACTCCGCCGCCCAATCCGATGCCCTTCCTTCTTTTAGCAAAACAACGGCAGAAAAGCTGCCTATGTTTGCCATAGAAGTTTTAGCGTCCAAAGTCAAAAAAGGCAATACTCCCGATACTGCCGCCTTTGCCGATTTGCAGATATTGGCGAATCTCGGCGCAGATTCAGCTGCCATCGTGCAAGCCGAAGAAGAGACGCTTACCCTGCTCCACCTCGACCTGCTCGACCATCTTAATGCCAGTCTGAGCGAGCAGAAAAAATCCAAACGCGAACGCGGTTTCGACGATTTGCTGCTTGACGTTTACGACGCATTGACCGACAACCCGCAGGCCGATTCACTGGCTCAGGCGGTGGCGCAAAACTGGCGCATCGCTTTGATTGACGAATTTCAAGACACCGATCCGCTGCAATACGAAATCTTCCGAAAAATCTTCATCAGCCAAAACAAGCCTTTATTCTTAGTCGGAGACCCGAAACAAGCCATTTACAGCTTTCGCGGCGCCGACATTTACGCCTATCTGCAAGCCGCAGCCGACGCGCAACACAGCTACACGCTGGCGACCAATTACCGCAGCCATGCCAAGCTGATTAACGGCATAGGCGCATTGTTCCGCTGCAAAAACCGTCCTTTCGTCTTGGACGGCATAGACTATACCGAAGTCGGCGCCGCACGTTCCGAAAGCCGGCTTTCGCCGCCCCGCACCGCCATACAGATACGCTGGCTCAACGGCAAAGACGACGAAGTGCTCAACAAAGACATCTTGCGCCGCCGTGCCTCCGAATATTGCGCCGACGAAATCGCCCACACGCTCAACGAAGCTGCCGAAGGTCGTCTGAAATTCAAAAACAGACCGGTCGTTTCAGGCGATATTGCCGTCTTGGTCAGGACGTTTAACGAAGGCGTGATGATAGCAAAAGCGCTGAAAACGCGCGGCATACAAAGCGTTTTACTCTCAAGGGAATCGGTTTTCACCACGCCGGAAGCCCTCGCCCTTGCCGCGCTGTTGGATTATTGGCTCAATCCCGGACAAATCGGCTCGCTGCGCTTCGTCTTATCCGGCACATTGTTCGGCTACGACGCGCAAGCCTTGTATCAACTCAACCGCAACGAAGCTGAATTATTAAACTGGATAAACACTGCCGCTGAATCCGTTGCCATTTGGCGGAAAAGCGGGATTTATGCCGCGCTGCAACACTTCTCCTCGTTGCACGGCATCGAAACCGGTCTGCTTGCACGCGGCGACGAGCGCGGCCTCACCAATTTCCATCAGCTTTTAGAGTGCCTCTCCGAAGAAGAAGGACAAAGCCTCAGCCCCGCCGCCCTACATCAATGGCTCAACAACCAAATCAGCCTGGCGCAAGACCGATCTGTCGGAGAATCAGGACTGTTACGGCTTGAAAGCGATGAAGCACTGGTCAAAATCGTTACCATGCATGCCTCCAAAGGTTTGCAATATCCTTTGGTCTATTGCCCTTTCGTTTGGGACGCGAAAGACATGAAGCCCGCCGATTGGCAAATCCTCCACACCGCCGACCACACCACGGAACTGCTTGCCAAATCGCAACTCAACGATGAAGACCGCATCCACCTTGCCGATGAAGAAATGGCAGAACGCCTGCGCCTGCTTTACGTCGCGCTGACCCGTGCCGAAGAGCAGCTCGTCCTTTATGCCGCCCATTGCGGCGATACCGCCGATTCCCCTTTTGCCTACCTGCTCGAAGGCAGCGCCGACAGCAATCGGGCGGATACCCGCCGGGCCTATGACCAAGAACGCAAAGCAAACAAAGCCCTAGGCGAGCTGCAAATGCTGAAAAACAACTGGCTGCGCTTCCTCAAAAATCCTCCCGAACATACCGACTTCAGCTTTTCCGAAGACGCGCCGCAACCCGCTGCCGCGCAAAACCGCCATCTTTCAGACGACCTCTATCAAGCCGCCGTTATCCCTGCCCGCGGATTTCAGTTCATCCGACATACCAGCTTTACCGGCCTCAGCCGCCAAGTCAAAACCCGAGACGACGAGCGCGAAGAATTACAACCCGCACTCGACCCCGCAGAAACCGCCACCGAAACAGAAAGGTCGTCTGAAACCGCCCTCCCCGTTTCAGACGACCCCCCAAACACCGACATCCACCATTTCCCGCGCGGCGCCAATGCCGGCGTCTGCCTGCATGAAATGTTGGAAAAATTCGACTTTGCCCAAAGCGCCGAAAACCAAAGCAACCTGATAGCCGAAACCTTGACCCGCTACGGCTTCGACCTACTCTGGACAGATGCCGTCAAACAAATGCTCGACACCTGCCGCAAAACGCGCCTTGCTGCACAAAGCCTGTCTGAAATCCCGCCCGAGCGTCGCCTTCCGGAAATGGGGTTCACCCTCTACACCGAAGATTTCAAACTCCATGACCTGCGCCGCTGGTTTGCCCGCGAAAACAGTTCACTGCCGCCGGAATGTATCGAAGCCTCAGAAAGATTGGATTTCCAAGATGTACAAGGTTTTCTCAATGGCTTCATCGACATGGTCTGCCAAGATTCAGACGACCTCGTATGCATCATCGACTACAAATCCAACCATCTGGGCGACAACGCCGAAGCCTATACGCAACAAGCCATGAACGACGCCGTAGCAGACCACCACTACTACCTGCAAGCGCTCATCTACGCCATCGCCGTAGCCCGCTATTTCAAACTGCGCGGCAAGCCGTTACCCAAAATCGCCATCCGATACCTCTTCCTGCGCGGATTGGACGGCACGGACAACGGCATCTGGCAATGGGACTTGGATACCGAATCCTTGGCGCAATGGCTGTAAATGGAATGAAAAAGGTTGTCTGAAAATACACACATCAGTGTTTTCAGACGACCTGCGAATTTGACGCATGAAAATGTGTTAAAAAATTTCAATTGACTAAAATCTTTCTGATATTGAGAAAAAGTAGAAGGAATTAGGGAGGTTTTCCATTTTAAAAATTGTATTGAGCATAAAATTTTAATAACTCATGTTATTGCAAAAGTTTCAATATGTTTGAAGAAAAACGGGTCATTAGGTATTAAGATATTCCAAGTCCCAGTCAAATCATATGATTTGGTTAGAAAGATAAAGAAGATTTCTAAAAAATTTTAAAGAGTTTGAATTTTTTATATAGTTTATTCACTAGTGAACAATATGATATTGCTGATGATATTACGGAAGATAAATTTTAGCGATTTATCTAAATATGAAAAATAATGCCCCGCTAAAATGGCTGTATGAAAAAAGCCAACATCCAATCTCATCCATTCGCAAAAGCAAAAAATAAACCCTTACTGTTCTCCAGTAAGGGTTTATTGAAAATCTGGCACGCCCACGGGGATTCGAACCCCGGTTGCCGCCGTGAAAGGGCAGTGTCCTAGGCCTCTAGACGATGGGCGCGTAACCGAGTTGCGAACTATACATAAGCGTTAAAACGCTGTCAACGGGTCAGGCGTTTTTTATGGTCAAACTGGTTTCAGACGACCCTTCTGCGCCTTATCTTTGTATCGGCTTTGCCTGTATAATGCCGCTTTTAATGAAAAGGAAAACAAACCATGTGGTTCAAGCAGATCAGTTTTTATCCGCTCAACAAAGAAAAGCTGCCCGAAGCGGACGTACTTGCCGACAAACTTGCGGAGGCTGAATTTACCCGCTGCCAAGGTTTGGACTGGTCCAGCGAAGGCTTTGCCGCACCGGTTCCGTTCTCTCCCGAACTCGTTTTCCCTGCCGATTTTACTTTGCGCGTCGCCCTGAAAAAAGAAGAAAAAGTCCTGCCTGCCGGCGTCATCCGCGATATTTTGGAAGAAAAGGTTGCGGAAATTCAAAACAATGAAGCCCGCAATGTCGGTCGCAAGGAAAAACAAGAGCTTAAAGAGCAAATTACAGACGACCTGCTGCCCCGCGCATTTACCCGCAGCAGCCGCACTGAAGCGGTGTTCAACACCCGCCACGGCTATCTGCTCGTCAACAATGCGGCTTCCGCCAAAGCGGAAAACATCCTGACCAAACTGCGCGAAGCCTTGGGCGGTTTGGAAGCCTCGCTGCCGAATACCAAGCAATCGCCCTCTTCCCTAATGACCGAATGGCTTTTGCAAGGGCATTGCGAAGGCGGTTTTGAATTGGATAGCGATTGCGAACTCAAAGGCGTGGGCGATGTTGTTCCCGTTGTCAAAGTGTCCAAACAAGATTTGACCGCCGATGAAGTGGTCCAACACGTCAAAAACGGCAAAACCGTAACCCAGCTCGGCTTGGTGTGGCGCGAGCAAATCGCCTTCATCCTCACGCAAGACTTCACGCTCAAGCGCATCCAATACCTCGACGTATTGCAGGAAGAAGCCGAAAGCAACGGCGACGATGCTGCCAGCCTTGCCTTCGCTTCGCAAATCCTGATGGCGGAATCCATCAGCACCATGTTGGAAGAGCTGGTTTCCTATTTGGACGGCTGGCAAGACTAATTTTTCAGACGACCTTTGCACGATAGAAGGTCGTCTGAAACCTAAATCCAATGGACAACCTTTATGTTTAAACACCTCGCATTCCTGCCGCTTGCCATTATGCTTGCCCTCCCCGCCTCGGCCGCCGTCCTGACTTCCTATCAGGAGCCGGGCTGCACCTACGACGGCGATGTCGGCAAAGACGGCAAACCCGCCGGCAAAGGCACATGGCGCTGCCAAGACGGACGCAGCTACACCGGCGCGTTTAAAAACGGCAAATTCGACGGTCAAGGCGTTTACACCGTCTCCGTCAACCGCGAAACCTTCATCGAGCCGTTCAATTCCAACAGCACCAAGTTCCGTAACATGGTACTGTCAGGCACGTTCAAAAAAGGCCTGGCACACGGCAAATTCACCGCCTCGCAAAACGGCGAAACCGTCTTCATCATGAAATGCGAAAACGGCATCATTAAAGAAGTGAAACTGCCCAAAACCAAATAACCCCGTCCCGCATTTTCAGACGACCTTCCCGCAGACGTCGTCTGAAAACCGCAAGAAACAAGGAAAACATTATGAGCATCAAGTCCGACAAATGGATACGCCGCATGAGCGAAGAGTTCGGCATGATCGACCCCTTCGAGCCGAACCAAATCAAAGAAGCCAACGGACAGCGCATCATCTCCTACGGCACGTCCAGCTACGGCTACGACATCCGCTGCGCCAACGAATTTAAAATTTTCACCAACATCAACAGCACCATCGTCGATCCCAAAAACTTCGACCCGAAAAACTTCGTCACCGTCGAAGACGATTGCTGCATCATCCCGCCCAATTCCTTCGCACTGGCGCGCACGGTCGAATACTTCCGCATCCCGCGCAACGTCCTGACCGTCTGCTTGGGCAAATCCACCTACGCCCGCTGCGGCATCATCGTCAACGTCACCCCGTTCGAGCCGGAATGGGAAGGCTACGTGACCCTCGAGTTTTCCAACACCACCCCCCTGCCCGCCAAAATCTATGCCGGCGAAGGCGTGGCGCAAGTCCTCTTCTTCGAGAGCGACGAAATCTGCGAAACTTCCTACAAAGACCGCAACGGCAAATACATGGGACAAACCGGCGTTACCCTGCCGAAAACCTGATGATTGGATAAGCCGGCAAAATATAGAGCGTTTCATTTTGCCGAACATAAAATGCAGGCACGATACAGGAAGGTCGTCTGAAACTTTGAACTACTCCCCAAATCTTGGACACCCGATAAAAGCCTATTC
>NZ_KV812106.1:0-216 GCF_001813335.1 Neisseria sp. HMSC055H02
TTGTTCACAACCGTATCGCCTGCTTTGACGCTGTCGACTTTCAGGTCTTTGTTGAGGCCGACCTGAATACCGTTCGCGCCTGCGGTGGTGGTGATGTTGGCATCGCCTTTAACGGCGACGGTATCGCCCAGTTTGTTGGCAACGGTCGTACCGCTGTCGCCTGCGAAGCTGATGCCTTTGTTGTCTACCGCGTCTTTCGCCGCTACGCCTTTGGCG